>LNFE01000228.1 GCA_001464575.1 Acidobacteria bacterium Ga0077553
ACCAACCAGCCGGTCGAGGTCATGGTGCGGTCGTCGCATCTGTTTATGCCGATGCCTGAAGTGATCCGGGAGGATATGGCGTTCCTCGACCGAATCCACTTCTACATCCCAGGCTGGGAGATGCCAAAGATGAAGGTGGATTTCTTCACCAATCATTACGGCTTCGTGGTGGACTATCTGGCGGAGGCCCTGCGAGAGCTAAGGAAGCACACCTTCACCGAAGTTCTCGACCGGAATTTTTCGTTGGGATCGCATCTGAAATCACGAGATGTAAAGGCGGTTCGGAAGACCGTTTCCGGCTTGGTCAAGCTGATCTACCCTAACGGCGAACTTTCCAAGGAAGAAGTTGCCGAACTGGTCGAGTTGTCCCTCGAAGGCCGCCGCCGGGTGAAGGAACAACTCAAGAAGATGGGTTCTTTCGAGTTCCATCAAACTTCGTTCTCGATGATCGACAACGAAACCCGAGAAGAGAAATTCGTCGGCGTCCCAGAGCAGGGTGGACGAGACATGATCTCGCTCGATCCGCTCGCCCCAGGATCGGTGTATACGTCCTCAGTGGACGATCACGCCAAGGTCGGCCTGTACCGTCTGGAGGTTGGATGCTCACCCGGCACTGGGAAGCTCAAGATCGCTGGAGGGGTTGAAGGGCTGATGCGAGAGTCCATCAACCGGGCCTTTGCATATCTGATGGGCCAGAAAGTGAAGATGGGGATTGCCCAACAGGTTGACACCACCGATTTCCACGTTGAAGCGATCGACCTCCTCAGCAATCACGTTGCATGTGAGGCGGGAGTTGCCTTGGTTGTGGCCCTCTACTCGGCTTTGAAGCGGCTTCCTGTCCAGGCGGGTCTCGTGATTCTAGGTGACCTGAGCATACAAGGAAACATCAAGGCGATGCGCTCTTTGGCCGAACCTCTGCAGATAGGAATGGATAACGGAGCTCGAAAGGCATTGATTCCGCTAGAGAATAAGCGCAGCTTCCTCGAAGTTTCCGGGGACATTATGGAGCGCGTCGATCCCGTGTTCTACTCCGATCCCATGATGGCGGCCGTAAAGGCACTCGGAACAGTCTAAACACTCTCGCCATCCTTAAGCGGTAATCCTGACATTTTCCAGCTTCTCTTTCGATCCAATATTGACATTGTCATGTTCTTGGCTTATTCTCAGACTAGGAGTCCGATATGCCAGACGGTGACAGCCTGAATTGGAAAGTTCGCGGAAAATGGTCTCGGACGGTGCTCGCATTGGTCCGGTCTGGAACGGAAGTCCGACTGACTGCCGACGAAGCTGTAAAAATGTTCGTCAAGCAATGCAATGAGGGCAAATGGAAGTACCTCATAGTTGGGATCGACGCCATCTTGGCTAGATCGCTTCCTTTGTTGGCGCAAGAATTTGGATTTTCCGCCCGATCAGGAGTTATCCAATCGATCCGCGACGAAGTCCGCTCGCTCGTAGGTTCCCACACGGGAGAGTGCGCAAAGTGGATGATTTCTGCCACCTCAAGATGCGTCGAGAACCTCGCGGAGAGCCCTAGATCGATTGATCGCCAAGGTGTAAGGCGCGAGCTTTTAGCTTCAGTGGTCGAAGGACTACTCGACAACAGAGTTCTTCAGCCAGTTCGTCAAGACCTGCTTAAAGAACTTGGGCGAGATCAAAGCGAACAGTATTTTTATGAACAAGGCCTTCGAGACGCAACGAGACGGCAGGCAGCTAATCTAGTTAGTTCCTTCTTTAACTCAGCAGATGAAACGCCCGTCAGGTCGCCCAATCGGTCCGTTCCCCTTCGCGCCACCGACTACGCTCGCCTCGGTGAATCGCTGACCGTTCTCGAAGGTGCCCTGTGAGCCTTCCTCGATTCGTCTATAGATGCGACATCAATCGGAGAACGATCCTAGATCTCCAAGCTGCTAGTGCTGAGCAGATTGCGAAGACTTATCAAGTCGATGAAGATTCCGCTTGCCGACTGCTAGGAAAAGCTCTGAGCCCAATACATGCGGACATGATTGATGTGGCGGTCGCCGTTTACATGGCCGACAGGATATCCCTGCGTCCGCAAGATCAAGAGGCTGGCCAGCGCCAATTCGAACTTGCGATCCCGGTGCGAGAGCTCTCTGCTTGGAATAGGCGAAGCGTGGCCGATTCGCTCGCACGATATCTTTGCTACTTAACTGAAGACGCATGGTCTATAGAGTTTTGTCAGGGACAATTTCACCCCAAGTCCTCTGAGCGGCAACAGTTCTTGGATCTGGTACCTGATGGTGCGCCAGTTTCAGTCAGCTTGTTTAGCGGGGGACTCGATTCCTTCGCGGGCACGGTTGCGGCGATCTCGGAGAATCGTGATCAGCATTACGTATGTGTTTCGAGCGTACCAAGTCCGCGCCAGGAATCGCTTCAAAGGCGACAGCTTTCTGCGATTCGATCAGCGTTGACTCCAAGAACCCTCACCAGCGTTCGAGTTCATTCTCATCTCAATGGAACCGAAAGTAGGCGGGAGGAACCTACTCGCCGCGCTCGAGGATTCTTGTTCCTCTCGCTAGGGACTGCGATCGCGGCTACTCTCGACGTTCGGCGCCTTTCAATATTCGAAAACGGGATAGGGGCTCTAAATCTCCCATACGAACGATTTCCCGGAGGCATCGCGAACTCCCGAGCAGTGCATCCGCATGCGCTCAAATTGTTCCAAAAGTTTGTATCGGAACTTCATGATATGGACTTCTCAGTGGACATCCCATGTTCATATCGGACAAAGGCGGAAATGTGTCTTCATCCTGGAATGGAGAAGCTTCGTCAGAAGATCGGTGAAACGTTTTCATGTGATGGATTTCCGGTCCGGCAAGCAAAAACATCTCATTGCGGCCTTTGCACTTCCTGCATTTTGAGGCGATTAGCGCTACAGCAGGCCGGATTCGCTGATTGCGACTCTCAGGGTTATCTGGTTGATCTTTTGTCCTTTCAGCCAGGAGTCAGTCCAGGTCGCCTTAAAGGTCTGTTCGCAATGGATTGGCAAGTCGGTCGAATTGTGCGAGCGCTTCAAGCAGAATCTAAATGGGAATCTCTTATGAAAGAATTTCCAGAACTCCGCGATGCCTGCCTCGCCTCAATGAACATGAAAAACGCATCAGAGTCTGAGACTCAACTTCAACTCATTCGACTGCTATCAAAACACTGTGCTGAATGGAATTCGTTCCCTGTTCAACGGTGGCTGCGAGAGCAAAGTAAGGCAGCTTAGCAATGGAGAACTTTGATTTTGATCTAGCTGATCCTCGTGTTTTGGGACAGCGACTTCAGGATGCACGGCGTATAACCGGCCACACTCAGCAGGCAGTGGCCGATGAGTTGGGCTTCGCGCGCACGACGATTGTTGCAATTGAAAAGGGTGAGCGAAAAATAAGCCCCAACGAGCTAATTCGCCTTGCAAAGCTATACCATCGGTCAGTCTCGGATTTTGTCGGTCGACGAACTGTGACCCAAGGATTTGTGGCGCAATTCCGATCGAACGAACGGCAAGCCCTAGAGGCGAAGCCCGAGTACGAGCAGGTGGCGCTTGGGCTCCAACAAAGGGCAGAAGATTATGTGGAGCTAGAACGACTCGCTGATGCTCCTCTAACGCGAACCTACCCGCCCACGTACGAGACCACTGGCGGGACTTGGGAACAGGTCGCAATCGATATCGCTACCGCCGAACGCAATCGTTTAGGACTCGGAGATGGTCCTCTTGGAAATTTGCGCGAACGCCTGGACGCTGAAGTCGGAATTCGGATTTTCTACTATCCGATGCCTTCAAAGATTGCCGGTGCATTCGCGTACAACGAGGATCTCGGTGCCTGTATCGGAATCAATTCCAATCATCCTCGTGATCGCAGGCAATGGTCATTGGCGCACGAGTTTGGGCACTTCCTAATGCATCGATTTCAAGCTGAGATTACGATCCTTGAGACTCGGCATATTTCCGCGAGCAAAGAGAGATTAACGGATTTCTTCGCCGAGAATTTTCTGATGCCGGCATCAGGTTTGAATCGTAGGTTCAGTGAAATCCACCGCGGTTCACCAAAGGGCGTGACCCTTGCCGATATCGTCGGCCTAGCCGATCTCTACCGGGTCTCTGTGCAGGCATTGGTTCTTCGATTAGAAACGTTACGTCGCCTGCCCCCAGGAACTTGGCAGCGGCTTGTGACCGAGGGATTTGAAGTTCGTAAAGCGCAAGAGCTGCTAGGAATTGACGCGGTATCACCAGCGGAGGATGGCTTCCCGGCTCGATACTCCTCATTGGCGACCAGCGCTTTCAGGCGCGGTGACCTGAGCGAAGGGCAGTTGGCAAAGTTCCTCCGGACGGATCGACTCTCAGCGCGTTCAATCGCTGAAGCTTTGCAGCATCGAATTCAATCCGAGCATGAAGGAGATTTCACTGACATCGAGATGGACCTCCTGCAGACGATTGGGAGCAAGTAGCTTCAAGCGATGATTGCGCAGTCCGTAGTACTAGACGCCTCCACGCTGCTGAATCTGTTTGCAACTGGCAATGCTGGGGAGATCCTTGGTTGCCTGACTGGCACCCGCTTTGTCTGCTCTGTCGTTGAATCGGAGGTCCTTCACTTGAGGAGCGAGGAACCGACAAAACCGCCTGAACCTGTTTTAATCGATGATCTGGTTTCAACCGGTTTGCTCACGAGGACAGAGCCAGAGAATTCTCACGAGGAGTCGTTATACGTGGAGTTTGCCTCCATGCTTGACGATGGCGAAGCGATGTCTCTAGCGCTGTGTGTGTCGAGATCTTTTTGGCTAGCTACCGATGACAAAAAGGCCAGGCGAATTTCGGCATCACTATCTCCGCCAGTCCCTCTGCTTTCGACTTCCGAACTCGTAAAGGAATGGGCCCGAGAAACCGAGGTCAGCCGTGAAACTCTCCGGAAAGCACTTCTGGCGATTGAACGGAGAGCTCGCTTCGTCCCGTGGCAAGGCTACCCGGAGAAAGAGTGGTGGTCCAGTGTGGTTTCGGCAGAAGGCAGTCGGACTGCAAAGTGATCAGCGTCGCGACGGGATTGCAGTACTTCCGCCTATCCGGCTTTGTGTAGGGACTTTTGTAGGGACACTCCCTCACAATTCCTACACATCCTGCAAATGAATCCGTCTCAACTGTTACTGGGATGTCCCGCAAGTGCATGAAAAAGCGTAATAAAGCGAAATCCTGAGCAATCCTGAAAGCTCAGCCCTCTCTGCTGTTAACCGAAGGGTTGTAGGTTCGAATCCTACCCGGGGAGCCAAATCGTTTCCAGGTCTTAGCGACCACCTCTTTCGCTACTCCCCCCACTCCGCCAGTCGAATGTCGGGAGTCTTCTTCAACAGGAGTACAAACGGGTCCACCTCGTGGAACGGTCTGCGTTTGAACTGGTGAGCCAACCAAACGCGGTTGGTGAGCATTTGGTTGCCTCAGTAAAACTCTAACTCTCCGTGGTCTTGCCTAGAGCATCGGAGCTGTCCGGTTGGGGTTCATTGCGATCAGCGAGACAGGTTCGCGTTCGCCGCTCGCACCCAGGGCCCATAATCCTTCAACGTCCGCCCGGAACCTAGCGAAACAGTCGACGAGATGCAAGCCGCCAGGGAGCGCTTTAGGGGTTGGCCCAATGTTGAGAGGAGCCATCATTCATCAGCTTCCATCGATGGATCTTCGCTTCGCGGGTCTGAACCCTAGCCTTTCGCGTCTTGCGGTTCCTCAAGTTGGGGCCGCCTGCTTTTTCTCAACGGTTGCAAGAGCGCAGGTTTGTTCGCCACCGTCTATTGCGTCGGCCAAACTTTCTCCATCACGTCCCACTTTGCCTGAAGACGAAAATGGCGCTAGTGCTTCCCCATCTGCGGACTGCCGGTGAATACGGAATAGAGTTCCGGATTTATGGACGGGAGACCGGCGGCCCAAGGTGATGGCTGACCGCCTCAATTCGTTGCAGCGCACTGCGCTAGGTCGTTGCAGCGCACTGCGCTAGGAATGATGGGAGGCGCGCCAGGCCTTGTACCACTTGGGGTGGTGAAATCGGGCCCATTCCGGGACCACATAGCCGCGGAGCATGGCGCGCATCGACTGCGGTACTGCGGCCGTACCCATGTAGATGTGCACCAGAATATTGGTGATGGAGCCGATCGCCGCCAGCGGATGCAGGGCAATTGAGGCCAGCCGCAGCGACCGCGGCATCGACTCGGGAAACCACAGCACGATGCCCGTGGCGAACAGCGCCAACGTCGTCGCCACCTGGCTCCAAAACAACATCTTCTGCCCGGCGTTGAATCGCCCCGAAGGCGGCAGCGCGCCGTGGTCGTGCGTCGCATACTTGTGCAGTCGGGTGAGCCACACACGGTCATCGGCATCTAGGCTCATCCCGGCCGCCCAACGCCGGAACATCACTCCGATCATCACCGCGAAGACCACGCCGGACCACGGATGCGTACCGCGGACATGAAACCCGCCGCCGAGCACCGCCGCCATCCAATACAGCTTCGGCGACCAGATGGCGAGGCCCGTCAGCGTCGCATAGCCAAAGCTCAGAGCCGACATCCAGTGCATCACCCGCTCATAGGCGTCAAACCGGGGAATGCGAATCTCGTCAGAATTTGTCACTGGGTTCGTCCTCCTTCTCCGGATGCCCATGTTTGGCCGGGTCCTGCGGCCCGTAGATCACAAAGTGGAAGAACGCGCCCAGAATCGTACCCCAGAACATCAGCGAGCCCAGCCACTTCATCGGCCCTTTCCACAGACTCACCGTCCAGGGGATCTGCGGATCTTTCGGCAAACCGTACTGCTCCGGTTCGCTTGCGTGCTTCAGCACGTAGAGCACGTTGGTCCCGCCGACGCCCGGCGGATTGTACACCCCAGCGTCGGCGAACCCATCGGCCTTCAACTCTACGCTCCGGGCCTCGGCGATCCGGACCAGCTCGTCGCGCTCACCAAACGTCAGGCAGTTGGTGGGACAGGTCTTGATGCAGGCCGGCTCCAAGCCGACCGCCGTGCGATCGGAACACAGCGAACACTTATAAACCTTCTTCGTTGTCGGGCTCAACCGCGGCACATCAAAGGGGCAACCCGTGATGCAGTATCCGCAGCCGATGCAATTCTCATGCACGAAATCGATGGTCCCGTTCGCGCGCGGCACAATCGCCCCTGGCGCCGGACAAGCCGCCAGGCAGCCCGCATCAGCGCAGTGCATGCACTGGTACTTCGACATCAGCCACGAAGTCCCGCCGTCCCGCTCCATCTCGTTGAACTTGATCAGATTCCAGAAATTATGCGAGAGATCGGGCATGGTCTGATACGTGCCGCCGAACGTCCCCAGCGTGTACTCCTGGTCGTTCCACTCCTGGCAGGCGACCTCGCAAGCCTTGCAGCCAATACACAGCGTAGTATCGATCAGCTTGGCGACAATCATCCGATCTTCTCCAAATTCACGAGAAATCCCTTGTATTCCGGGGTACCGCAGTTCGGATCGTAGGCGCTCGGCGTCAGCTTGTTGATCAGCGGGCCGTGCACCTTGCCGACAAATCCCCAGTGAATCGGCAGGCCAATCTGATACACCTTCCGCCCGCTCACCTTCAAGGTCCGCAACCGCTTAGTCACCAATGCCGGTCCCTCCAGGTCACCTCGCGCCGAGGATACCCGCACCTTCGTCCCGCTGACGATTCCCTTCTCCGTGGCCAACTCCTCGGGCACCTCGACGAAGAAATTCGATTGCAGCTCCGAGCTCGAACTCGTGTGTTTCGTCCAGTAGTGGAAGTGCTCCGTCAGCCGGTAAGTGATCGCGACAAATGGGAAATCCTTCGCCGTACCGAAGGCGTCCATGTCGCTCTTATAGGTCTTCAACATCGGATTAGCGTTCGCGTTCGGATGCAACGCGTTGTCCACGGGGCTTTCGGCTGGCTCGTAGTGTTCCGGGAAGGGCCCCTCCACCAAGTCCGGCGCGAACAGTCGCGCGACGCCTTCGGGCAGCATGATGAACGCCGCCATCGAATCCGGTTGCGCATCGGCTTTGTAGTCCGGCGTGTCTCCACTCCAGCGTTTCCCGTTCCAACGGATCGGCGCGCGCGTGCCATCCCACGGCTTGCCCTCATCGTCCGCGGACGCCCGGTTATAAAGGATCCGCCGGTTCGCCGGCCAACTCCACGCCCACTCCGGATAGAGGCCGAGACCCGTCGGGTCCACCTGTCCGCGCCGCGCCATCTGATTGCCCAACTCCGTCCACGATCCCGAGTAAACCCAGTTGCCGCAAGCAGTCGAGCCGTCGTCCTTCAACTCGCTAAACCCGTTCAGCTGCTTGCCGGTTTCGAGGTCAACGCCGTTCACTTCCCGCGCCACTTCCCGCAGCGTCGGCGCGTGCGGCTTGGCGAAGTTCCACTGCATATTCAGTACAGGCTCCGGCGATTTGCCGCCCTCTTTCTCGTAGAGAGCGCGGACGGCCAGGAACAGGTCAGCGATGATCTCCTGATCCCGCCGCGCCTCGCCGGGTGGATCCACCGCCGCTTCCTTCCACTGCAGCCAGCGCGACGAGTTCACAAACGCGCCGTCTTTCTCGGCAAAGCAGGCGGCCGGTAACAGGAACACTTCGGTCTGAATGTCCTCCGCTTTCATCGACTGCGGATACTCGCTACCGGCCAGTTCCTTGGCCCTCCAGAAGGCCGCGGTCTCCGTCTCGAAGTTCTCGGCCACAATCATCCACTTCAACTTCGAGAGCGCCCGGATCATCTTCGGCGTATTCGGGCCATTCGCAACCGGATTCATCCCGAAGCTGATTAAGCCCTCCATCTTTCCGGCGTGCATCTCGTCGAAGAATGTCCCCCAGGAATGGTCGGCGCCTTCCGCCACCTTCGGAATCCAATCGTAGCCATACCCGTTTGCTGCGGTAGCGTGGGGCCCGTAGTAAGCCTTCAGCAGACTGGTCATGAACTTCGGGGTGTTTCCCCAATAGTTCAAGCTATTAGGCCGCAGCGCCTTCGGCGTGTTCGCTTTCAAGTAGTCGGCCAGCGTCCCCTGGTTCGCCCGCGGAATCTTCAGATATCCGGGCAGGTTGTTCCAAGAGCCCATATCGGTCGAGCCTTGAATGTTGGCATGGCCCCGCTGCGCATTCACGCCGCCGCCCGGCATGCCGATGTTCCCCATCAGCAGTTGCACCATCGCCGCGGCATGAATCAGTTGCACGGCAAAGCTATGGTGCGTCCACCCTAGCGCATAGAGCACGGTGCCGCTCTTGTCTTCGGCTGCCGCGATGGTAATCATCGCCGCGGCCTTCAAAAACTCTTCGGCCGTGCATCCGCAGATGTTCGCCACTACGTCAGGCGTGTAGCGCGAATAATGCGCCTTCATCAGTTGAAAGACGCAGCGCGGATGCTCGAGCGTCGGGTCCACCTTCGCATAGCCTTGCCCGTCGAGTTCGTACTGCCACGTCGTCTTATCGTACTTGCCGTCTTTCCAGCCTGAAAAATGCCCCTCGCTGAAGCCGAAGCCTTCCGCAATTAGAAAGGACGCGTTCGTGTGCTGCTCGACGTACTTTCGCTGATACTTGTTTTCCGTCAGCGCATAGTGGATCAACCCACCCAGAAACGCGATATCGGTTCCCGAGCGAATCGGCACATAGAGATCGCTCACCGCCGCCGTCCGGGTAAACCGCGGGTCCACGCAGACGATCTTTGCCTTCCGCAGCCGCTTCGCCTCCATCACAAAGCGGAAGCCCACCGGATGGTTCTCCGCGGGGTTACCACCCATCACCAGCACGACATCGGCATTCGACACGTCGGTCCAGCCATTCGTCATCGCGCCCCGCCCAAACGTGGCAGCCAAACTGGCTACCGTGGGGCCGTGTCAAAGCCGGCTTTGGTTCTCATAGGCGAGCAGTCCCAGCCCAAACCGGAACTTGCTTAGCAGGTAGTTAATCTCGTTGGTATCGGTGCAACCGCCGATCATGGCAATGTTGCCCAACCGGTTCACCGTGCGCCCCTGCGCATCGGTCGCCTCGAAACCCTGGTCCCGCGAATCCTTGATCCGCCGGGCCATCTTCGTCATCGCCTCGGCCCAAGTGATCCGCGTCCACTCGCGGCTTCCTGGCGCGCGATACTGCACTGTCGTCAACCGCCGGTCGCTCTGCACAAACTCTTCGAGCGACGCACCCTTCGGACAGAGCGTCCCCCGGTTGATCGGGCTGTCCGGATCGCCCTCAATGTGCACGATCGCCGGCTTCACATTTCTGGACTTGTCGCCCAGTGTATGCACCACTACGCTGCAGCCCACCGCGCAGTACGGGCAGATGGAAGTCGACTGGTGAGTGTGTGCCGTTTTGAGAGGTTTCGGAGCACTTTCCGCCGCTGCGGCCGGCACGGCGACCGCCGTTACCCCGCCTACCGCCGCCCCCTTCGTCGAGCGCTTGATGAATTCCCGGCGCGAGCTTTCCTTCGGCATAATCTTCCCTGTCTTATATCACAGGCGGTTGCATATACTAGGTTCTCAACGCTTCATGAGCTTGACCGTTCGCATCCTCGCAGCGCTCCTCGTCGGCCTCGCCGGCGGCTTCCTCCTGGCTTCCGTGCAGCCTGGGGCCGTTCCAGCGGTCACCGCCACGACTGACGTCATCGGCACACTGTGGCTCAACGGCATCCGGATGACCGTCATCCCCCTCGTCGTCGCGCTGCTTCTCTCCTCGGTCACTTCCGTCGCCGACCCGGCAACGCTGCAGCGGGTCGGCAGCCGCACCGGGCGCGTGTTCCTTTTCCTGATCATGGGAATCGTCGCGGTCACGATGGCCCTGGCCCTCACCGCCCTGCAGTTCTGGCCTCCCGCGCTAAGCCCGATTGCGAAAGCCGGGCCCGCCCTCGCTCCGCCTCCGCCCTTCTCGCAATGGCTGATCAGCCTGATCCCTGCAAACCCCCTGAAGGCGGCCACCGACGGCGCCATGCTCCCGCTCATTATCTTCACGCTGCTCGTCGCCTTCGCTCTCCTTCGTCTCCCTGTCGCACAGCGGCAACCGGTTGTTCAGCTCTTCCAAACGCTGGCCGACGTGATGCTCGTCATCCTCCGCTGGGTCCTGTGGGTGGCGCCGGCCGGAGTCTTCGCCGTCAGTCTTTCGCTCGCCGCCCGCCAAGGCCTTTCCGCTCTAGGCGCGCTCGCCTTCTATGTCGGCATGTTGGTCGCCATCGTCATCCTGATCACCATCGCTCTCTACGCCGTCGCCGTCTTCTGGTCCGGCATTCCTCTGCGCCGCTTCGCCGCCGCGCTCGCCCCCGCCCAGTCCGTCGCCGGCCCCACGCTCTCCTCGCTCGCCGCCCTGCCGCTCCTGGTCGATGGCGCTGAACGCATCCTCGGCTACCCGCGCGCGACAGCCGGCCTAGTGCTGCCCCTCACCGTCTCCATTCTCCGCCCGGCCGCGCCCGTCGCGCAGATCGTCGCGGCGCTCTTCACGGCCCAATGGAACGGCATCGTCCTCGTCCCCGTCGATCTGCTCACGCTCGGCGCTGTCGTTACCCTGATGAGCTTCGCCACCCCCGGCGTGCCCAACGCCAGCTTCCTCGTCATGATTCCCGTTTTCCAAGCGATCGGCCTGCCCATCGAAGGCATCGGCCTGATGCTCGCCGTCGATGTGTTTCCCGATTTCGCCAAAACCATCCTGAACGTTACCGGCCATCTCACGGCCCTCACCCTCATCCACCATGCGCCTGCTATTCCTCATCCTGCTGCTGAACCTGCCCCTCTCGGCTGAGTTCCGCGCCGCCGTTGTCAAAGTCGACATCACGCCAGCCACGCCGAAGTGGCTCCTCGGCTACGCTGACCGCCAATCCACCGGCGTTCACGACCCCATCCACCACCGTATCGTTGCCCTCGACGACGGACAGTCGAAGTTTGTTCTCGTCTCCACCGACCTCTGCCTCTTCTCCCCGTCTCTCTACGACGAAGCCGCCCGCCGCCTCCAAGCCGCCACCGGCGTCCCCGCCCTCAACTTCTGGTGGACCGTTACCCACACCCATTCCGCTCCCGAAATCGGCCCGCCCGGCGTCTATGCCGTTCTTCTCAAGGGGCGCTCTCGCCATCCCGTCGACACCGAATACACCGAGTACATCGTGCAATCGCTCGTCTCCGGCGCGCAAAAGGCCCTCGCCCAACTCACCCCCGCCCGCCTTTCTACCGGCACCGGCATGTCCCTTGCGAACATCAACCGCCGCGCCCGCGACGTCGATGGGCGCATCTCGCTCGGTCTCAACCCCGACGGCCCCACGGACCGCCAGATCGGCTTGATCCGCCTCGAGAAGGCCGACGGCTCCCCCCTTGCCCTCATCGCCAACTACGCCATGCACGGCACCGTTCTCAACGGCCAGTTCCTGCAGATCTCGGGCGATGCCCCCGGCATCGTCGCCGCCTACGTCGAGCAGAAGCTCGGCGTCCCGATGCTATATATCAATGGCGCCGCGGGCGACCTCGCCCCCATCTACAGCGTCTACCCGGATCCGCGCAGCGGCCACCTCACCCAGTTCAACGTGCTTCTGGGCGACCGTATCCTCGCCGCCAACAGCAGCCTTCCCGCCTCGTCTCCCAACGTGAAACTGGCCGCCTACGAGCACTGGGTCGAAAGCCCCCGCAAGGCAAATACTGAATGGACGACGGAACTCCCCACCTACCAGCGAGGCGACCTCGTCCGGCTTCCCGTCCGCCTGCTCACCATCAACGACACCGCCATCTGGAGCGCGCCCGTCGAACTCTTCTGCGCCATCGCGCTCGAAGTCCGGCGCCAATCGCCCTTCCGGCATACGTTCTACTTCGGCTACACCAACGGCTGGATCGGCTACCTCCCCACCAAGGCAGGCTTTGCCGAAGGTGGCTACGAGCCCGCCACGTCCGTCTTCAGCGACCAGATCGAGGCCAACCTCACGGCTGGCCTCATCACATTTCTACAAGGCTTACCCCGGCCTTAAGCCTGCATCCCCGCTAGCACGCCGCGCATATAGGCAAAGCTCTTCACCATGCCGGGCAGCGGATCCTTCAGGTTGATCTCGTACTCGAGATTCACGTTGCCCTTGTACTTCACCTGCCGCAGCAGTTTGAACATCGCCGGGACGGGAATTTTGCCGTCGCCCACCTCGCACTGGCTGGCTTTGTCCGAAAGGTCCCGCAGGTCTTTCATATGGAAGTCGTGCAACCGCTTGCCGGCGCTCTTGATCGATTCCAACACATCCGCGCCCGTCCGCACCGTATGGCCCACGTCGATACAGCAGCCCATGCGTTCGTCCATGTTCTTCACGGCGTCGAGCACCGACTGCGGCGTCGGGAAGTTCTTATCTTCCGGACCATGATTGTGGATCATCGCCTTGATGTTGTACTTCTTCACGTACTTCTCAATCCGCGGCAGCACCGCCACGGTCGGCGCCATTACGATGCCGTCGGCCCCCAGCGCCTGCGCATACTTGAAGTTCAGCTCAATCTCTTCGTCGTTGTCGACGGTCATCGTGATGTTGCCGACGGAGGCAATCCGCAACCCCGCCGCTTCGCAATCCTTCCGCGCCTGGGCCCACTCCGCCGGATCGCTCTTGATCTTGGCGTGGAACTCCTTCAACGAGATGCTCTCGACGTCGAGCACCTTCAACATCTCAATCGCCTTCGGCCGCAAAAAGCCCCGTAGCGAATAGGTCGCCACGCCCAACCGGAAACCGGCCGAGGAGTCGATCTTCGGCGCCGCCCCAAGGGGCAGCGATCCCGCGGCCACGGCGGCGGGCAACATCTGGAGAAGGTTACGTCGATTCATATTGCGTTCCATCCTATCGCATTACACGAAATCCCAGCCCTTGCGGAAAGTAGGCCGCAAGTGCCGGTTCGCTTCGTTGTTGTTCGAGAAGCGGCCCTTGGCCGCGTCCCATTCGAGCTTGCCTTCGTACTTCATCGCGATCACGCCCAACAGCATCCACTGCACAAACGGCCCGGCGACACTGAAGTTCGAACATGCTGGCTCGCCGCCCTTGGCCGCCCGGATCCAATCCCGGTAGTGTCCCGGAGACCGCGTGAGAGACTGCGCGGGCAACTTGTAATCCTTCATCCGCGCATCCGGCATCAGTCGCGTCCGTTCGCCGTAACACCCCGTCGTCACCATGCCTTTTTCCCCGATGAACAGGCTGCCGTTCACGTCCTTATCCCCAATCAATTCGCCCTGCGGAATCCCCTCAAACTTTGGGAACTCGCTCAACCCATCGTGCCAGAACACCTTCACCGGACCCATTGCCCCCCGCGCCGGAAAGTCGAACCGGATCACGGCCTGTTGCGGAAACGTGTGCGGTCCCTTGCCCACCTGCTTGACACATTCCACGCTTTCCGGTGCACCTAACCGCAGCGCCATGTTCGGTGTGCCCATGATGTGGCACGCCATATCCCCAATCGCGCCACAGCCGAAGTCCGGGAACCCACGCCAAGTGCGTGGCGCATACGCCGGGCTGAACGGCCGCTCGGCCGCGGGGCCTAACCATAAGTCCCAATCGAGCGTCGATGGCACTGGCCCCGGCTTCGGCTCCACCTCCGGACCCTGCGGCCAATACTTCATCGGCCGGTTGGTCCAGGCGTGCACCTCTTTCACCTGCCCGATCTCCCCGCTCCAAATGATCTCGGCGCACTGGCGTGCCCCTTCGTTCGAATACCCCTGGTTGCCCATCTGCGTCGCGACACCGTACTTCGCCGCGCCCTTGGCCAGTTCCCCGGCTTCCCACACGGTGCGCGTCAGCGGCTTCTGGCAGTAGACATGCTTCCCGCGCGACATCGCCCACATCGCGGCCATGCCGTGGACATGGTCGGGGGTCGACACCGTCACCGCATCGATGTTGTTCAGCTCCTTATCCAACATCTGCCGGAAGTCCTTATACCGCGCCGCCTTTCGAAACTCCTTGAAGCCCCGCGCCCCCCGCTCCTCGTCCGGGTCCGCGAGCGCGACGATGTTCTCGCCCTGGCAACCCATCAGGTCTGTATAGCCCTTTCCCCCGGCACCAATCCCGGCAATATTCAGCTTTTCATTGGGCGACTTGAAGCCCAAAGCCTTCAGCGACGCCACGCTGCCGAAGCCCCCCAAGGGCACCGCCCCGGCCAACAAAGATCCCTGAAAAAAGTACCGCCGCGAAACACCGTTTCTGGACATATGCCCGTATCGTACCGGAATTCCAGAGAGGATTTCCCCCAGAGCCGCACTATCGCTTCACAAAAGCCATGGTTGCAAACTGGTTCACGGATAATCTGACTCGCTGGCAGCTCAACTCGCGCAAATGGGACCTGCTCCATCTGCTCGGTACCCCCCTCCGCCGTCACCGCTACGCCGCGGAGCGCCGGCGGTTGCTCCATCCGCCCATCGACACCGGCAACGTCGAGGTCCTTCACGAGCCGGCCTACCAAGCGTCCATCGCCGAGGTCAAATTCCACACGCTGCTCGATCACGCCCGCCTCGCCAACCTCTGGAACTACACGCGCCAAGTGGGCCCCGGCGCCTTCCTCGAGGTCGGCTCCATGCGCGGTGGCAGCGCCCTCCATCTCTGCAACGCCATCGCCTCCGGTTCCACCCCGCGGGAGTTCCACTGCTTCGATCCCTTTGAAACCGGGGGCTTCTCCGCCCTCACCCCGGACGACGACCTCTTCCGGATGGACGACTTCCTCGATACCTCCTACGATCGCGTCCGCAATCTACTGGCCCCCTTTCCGTTCGCCCACGTCCACCGCGGCTTCTTCCCCGCCGCCGCCGAAGGCATCGAAGTTGGTCCCGTCGCCCTCTGCCACCTTGATGTCGACGTCTATCTCGCCACCTGCGAATCGCTTGCCTGGCTCCGTCCCCGTCTTGCGCCCCGCAGCGCCATCGTGATCGACGACGTCAATCGTCGCTGCCGGGGTGTTGATCGTGCCCTGGCGGAGTTCACCGCCGCCTACCCCGAATTCACCCTGCTCCCCCTTTTCCCGAGCCAAGGTCTTCTCATCAACCGGAATCTCTGGTAGTCCACCATGACCTCCATCTGCGCCGCTCTCCTCGAAGGCCCGTCCCCGCTCGCCGGCATGTTGGCGAACGTCGCCCCAGTTGGCACGCCCGGTGACCAGCACGTTAGCCCCGACGGCATCTCGCTGGGCTTCGTCCAACCGGCCGGCGGGCGCAATTCCGGCCTGTTCTCCGATGTGGCCAGCGGTTGGACCTGGGTGGGCAACGCCCGCCTGGACTATCGCGAAGAACTGCTCCTCGCCCTCCACCTCCCCGCCACCATCTCCGACGCAGCCCTCGCCTTTCAGGCATTCCTCCGCCACGAACTCCAATGCCTCACCCGGCTCCACGGCGACTGGCAGTTCGCCGCTTGGAACTCCCGCACTCGCCGCATGATCGTGGCCCGCGACCCCTTCGGCAGCGCCGGTCTCTACTACCATCACATCCCCGGCCGCTTCGCCTGCGCGGGACACATTGATGGCGTGCTCGCCGTCCCCACCGTGCCCCGCGAAGTCAACTGGGAGAGCCTGGCCCTCTCCCTCAGCATCCTCGCCAACCAGTCGGCCGACACCGGCTTTCGCGGCATCCATCGGCTCATTGCCGGACACGCCCTCGAAGTCACCGCTGCCTCCTGCCGCCAGATCCGCTACTGGGATCTCCACGAACCAGTCGAACCGCTGCGCGGCTCCGCCGACGACCTGCAACTCCAGTTTGAAGATACCTTCCGGCGTGCCGTCGACTCCCGCGTCCGCACAGTACTCAAGCCCGCCTCCACCTTGAGCGGCGGACTCGATTCCGGCGCCGTCACCGCCACGGCCGCCCGCCTTCTCGCCGGCTCCGGCCAGCGTCTCGGCGCCTTCACTTCCGTCCCGGCCCACCGCCCCGTTGGAAAGTTCGATCCCTTTCGGTTTCTCGATGAAGGCCCCGCCGCCGCCGCCGTCGCGAAGTGGCACCCGAACATCGATCACCACCTCATCTCTGCTGCCGACCGTTGCCCGATCGCCGCCATCCAACGGGCGGTCGTCCTGACGGGCGCCGCTGGCGCGACGGCGAACGCGGTGTGGCTGCTCGCCATCTTTGAAGAGTCCCAGGCCTATGGCCACCATGCCATCTTCAATGGTCAGGGCGGCAACGCCACCCTCTCCTGGCATGGCCCGCCTACGTGGCGCAATATCCTCAAGGCCACGCTGCAGCAAGTTACCGGCCGCAGCTTTCGCCGGCGCGGCGCCTGGCAGCAGTTCTGCTTGCTCCGCCCCTCCACCATCACCGCCCAGGGCCTGGCGCCGCTGCTGTTTGACGCGGAAGAGCAATACCGGCAAGCGCGCGACTTCCGCCGCTTCTCGCTGCAGGCCACGCTCAACTTCTCCGGGTTCCTCTGGACCTCGCTCGCCGGGGCCTACGGCCTCCAGGCTCTTGACCCCACTGTCGACCCCCGCTTCATCCGCCTCTGCCAAGCGCTGCCCCCGCGCCTCTTTGCCGGCCGTGAACCCGCTCGCCGTGCGATGGAAGGTCTACTGCCGGATGTCGTTCGACTCAATCGCCGACGCGGTCTCCAGTGCGCCGACTTCGTTCAACGGCTGCAGGCCAACCAGCCGGCGGCCATGGAGGCCCTCGAACGCTTCGGCCGCCAACCCGCCGTCGCCGAGATCCTCGACGTGCCCAGACTGCGCCGGACGATTGTCGACGCCTGTTCGGCCACCGACCCGCGGACCCGCCAGAGTCTCACGACCCAAATCTGTTGCGGCCTCGCTGGTGGGTTCTTCCTCGAACACGCCACGGCTTCACCGCAAAGTCTCGTGAGCAAAACTGCGGCTTGATCCCACAACTCACGAGAAACCCACATTACTCAACCAAAGGAAACCAAACAAATGAATCTTCCCGAAACTGAGTCTCACGACCGAGCCACCACGAACGAACCAGCTTCCGCCTCGCCATGGACGCCCCCGCAACTCGACAAGCTCTCCATCGAAGACACTGCCTCCGCCTCACCGACCGACTTTGTCGACGGCGGATTTTTGTCCTAGAGGCCTTCGGTGCCGAACGCAACCATCTCTCTCGAAGAAGACACCCCCGGCTCCAAAGGTCGCGACCTAAACTTATGAACCATCCCGACAAGCAGAACCAAACTCCCGACGCCCTCCCCGCCACCGAGGTTGCTCCAGCTGAGTGGGTGCCGCCCCACATCGACAAGCTCCCCATCGACGACACCGCCGCCGCATCGCCGGGCGACGTCGTCGACGCCGGAATCTTCTCCTAGGAACCCTTGATGAACGACCTGTCCCCCCACCTACCCGAAGAAGCTAGCGCCGAAGCCGCGCTGGACGACTGGAAAACTCCAGAACTCGAAAAGTTGCCGGTCTCGGAAACGGCCGATCGCAAGAAGCTCATCGATACCGAAGGACTCGAACTGTCGTAAGCGGCCAGCCGACCGATGGGAACGCCTCACCGTCCCCATCGGCTGACTCACCACTTTCCACTGAGGCACGAAAACTCATGACCCACCCACTCAACTCACCCAACGAAAAGAAGACGCCTCTCGAGTCGCCACGCGAACCCTGGACACCACCCGAGCTCCAGAAGCTGCCCGTCGCCGATACCGCGGCTACAGGCAGCCAGAACGGCGACGACGGCATTTTTTTCTCCTGACCCCCTGTGTCCCGAGAACCAACAGGAACTGAATGCCCAATCCCCTAGCCCAAAGCCCAACACCGGAACAACCGGTCACTCCTGCAGAGTGGATTCCGCCTCAACTCGACAAACTTCCCATTGCTGACACTGCCGTTGCCTCCGTTGGAAACATCGCTGACGGCATCGACTTCAGTTCGTAACCCTCTAATGCGCTACCAAGCCTTTGGACTCCAAATCCGCTCCACCCTCGACCTCGGCTCTCTGCCCGCCATGGCCTCCGGCCCGAGCGATGTCCAGGTGCTAGTCGGGCCTACCCCCAACCAACTCGACGATGTCCGTCAGTCCGGCCTCTGCTACCAGGCTGGGCCGCAAGGCTATCTCTTCCACCTCGACTCTGTCGGTCGCTACTTCGTCAGTAGCGGTCGCCAGATCATCATCGAACCGGCTGCGAACGCCGACCCGCAGTCGATTCGCCTCTTTCTGTTCGGCTCCGTGTTCGGTGCGCTGTTGCACCAGCGCGGCGCGCTCGTCCTCCATGCCAGCGCCGTCGCTACCCCCTCCGGCGCCATCCTTGTCGCCGGCCCCTCGGGCGCCGGTAAGTCCACCCTCTGTGCCGAACTGCGCCGCCGCGGTATGCCCGTCATCGCCGACGATATCTGCGCCCTCGGCCCCGACGAAGCTGGCGCCATCACGGTCTACCCCGGCTACCCCCGCCTCAAACTCTGGGCCGACGCCGCCTCCCAGCTCTCCATCGCCACCGACAGCCTGCTCCCCGTCCGCCCCCACCTCCCCAAGTTCGAAGTGCCCGTGGCCGACGCGCACCTCACCCCCCTGCCCGTCGGCGCGGTCATCCTCCTCACCCCCGACGCTCCCCGCGAACTCTGCCTCACCCCGGTCACCGGCTTTGCCAAGCTCGGGGCCCTTGCCGATCAGGTCTATCGCGCCAACCTCGTGCCCGCTTTCCGCGGCGCCGGCGCCTCCCCGCCCCACTTGGCCCCGCTGGCGCAACAAGCGCACGTCCTCCGCATCTCCCGCCCCAAAAGTCCCTTCCCCGTCGGTCAACTCGCCGACGCCGTCCTCGCCCAAATCCCATGAGACGCCGCCTCACCTGGATCGCGTCCTACCCCAAATCCGGCAACACCTGGGTCCGCGCGTTCTTGCTGAACTATCTCGCCCCCGCCGGCGCCACGGTCCCCCTCAACGACATTAAGGCCATCCCGATCGCTTCTTCCCGCCCGCTCTTCGACCATGCCCTCGGCTGCGAAAGCGACCTGCTCCTCCCCCACGAAATTCCCGTGCTCCGCAGCGCTTGGTATGACCTCATCGCCCATCGCCAGCCCGGCCATTTCTTCAAAGTTCACGATCAATACGATCCGCAACTGCATACCCCGGCCAACACAAGCTTCGTCCTCTACCTCATCCGCAATCCATGGGATGTCGCCGTCTCTTACGCCGCCCATCGTGGAGGCTCCGTCGCCGACACCATCCCCGTCCTCGCCGACGAGACTTATGTCGCCTCCCGCTCCACGGCCGAACGCCAGCCTCAACTCCCCCAGTTCTATGGCTCCTGGTCGGGCCATGTCTCTTCCTGGGTCGACCAGAATGCAATCCCCGTACACGTCACCCGCTACGAAGACCTCTTAGCCAGCCCCTGCCCCACCTTCGCCGCCCTGCTCCAAGCCTGCGGCTACTCCATCGACGAAGCCCGTCTGCACGCCGCCATTGAAGCCTGCTCCTTTGCGAACCTGCGCGCGCAGGAAGACGCGACGGGCTTCCATGAGAAACCAGCCACCGCCGAGAAATTCTTCCGCCAAGGTCGCGTCGGCGCTTGGCGGGACGTCCTCACACCCGATCAATTCGGGCAGATCGCCCACGATCACGCCGCCACCATCGCCCGCTTCGGCTACACCCAATGAGCCCACTCTTCGCCCTTCTCGCCGCCGCGATCGCCGCGGGTGGTTTCTTCCATCCCGCTCGCCAAGCCGCCATTCTCCTGGTCTGGCTGCCCTTCTCCAACTTCGTCCCGCCCCTGCTCTACGCTCAGTTCGCTGTCGGAGCGGAAACGGTTCGCGGCCTCATCGCCATCAAGGACGGCCTCCTCGGCATGAGCCTGGCCGGCAATGCCCTCCGCCAACGCACCCGCCTCGGCGACTGGCAACTGGCCGATCTCTTTCTTTGCTGCTACACCGTCCTCCTCACTCTGTATTTCGCCCTCGGCATCGGCGACGGCGAAACGCAAATCGGCTTCGAGACGCAACTCGGCGCCTTTCGGAATTTGGCCACGCCGCCGCTGGCGTACTTCGCCGGCCGCCTGCTTCAAGTCGACGCCACGCCCTCCCTGCTCCGCGTCTTCCTCATCACCCATGCCGTCGTCTGCGCTTTCGGCTTCTTTGAACTCTTCTTCCTCCCCCTTGAGTTCTGGAGCCTCGTCGTCCAGATTGGCGGCTTCCTCGTCGATGTCAAAGGCCTTCAGCCTGATCAGAACAGCAACCATCTCGGCCTCTGGGCCAACCACATCATGCACGGCATGCGCCGCATGGTCTCCTTCTATGGCGACCCCCACTCGCTCGGCCAGGCCAGCGTTGTCCCGGTGGTCTATGTGTCGGCTTTGGTCGCTTCCGGCCGCCGCCAGTGGCTTCCCCTCCTCGCTCTATTCATGGGGGCTCTCGCGCTTTCCGTCCACCGCGAGTCCATCTTTGCCACGCTTCTCGCTCTCGGCTTACTCGCCTGGATTCGTCGCGATCACCATGCGCAGATAGGCTCTGTCGCTTTGTGGCTGCTCTTTGGGGGGCTAGTACTAAGTACTCTTGGCTCGGAGTTACTGACAAATACTGTAACTGGTCAAGAGAGTTCCGCCTCCGTCCGCACACAGTTCATGCAGGAGGCTGTGGAGAACTTGGATCAATACTGGTTAGGACGCGGCATCGGAAAGGCGGGCGGATACTCCAATAGCGAAGGCGTAGTCGCCGAGGGCGTGGGAGAAAACAGCTATATGGCCCTGATGGGCCAAGCGGGCCTTCTCTCCGTTCTTCTGTTCGCCGGCTTCCTTGGCAGCACGGTAGTTACCCTTGCCCGTGGCTCCATGTCCCTCCAGAACGTCTTTGCGGCCGCCGTAGCCGCCGCTCTCTTCGGCCGCTGCTGCGGGGCAATGTTCTCGGAAAGCCTCTTCGGCTTTACCGGCACTGCCCCACTCTTCCTCTTCGCGGGCCTCGCCATGCGGACGATTTCAATTTCCACGCAGGAGCCCCATGCGGATCGCCCTGGTAACCAGTAGTTTCTTCCCGCTTCGCGGAGGCCTCGAACAACACGTCGGTAATCTCGCCCGCGAACTGCGCGCCCACGGCGACGAGGTCTGCATCCTTACCCGCACCCCAGGGCCGGACCTTTGGAACGATGTCCCCGTTCACCGCCTTGGTTCGGCTTTCGCCCTGCCTTCGGCTCTGCGCCGATTTGCCCCCGACGTAGTCCACGCGCACGGCGCGCGCCGGCCCTTTGCCTCCTGCGCCCTTCTCGCTGCCCGCCAGCTCCACGTTCCCTCGGTCTTTACCGCCCACTGCTACTACCCCGCCCATTCTTGGGCATCGGCACTCAAGAAAGGATTGTTTGACTCGACGCTCGGCTGGCTCGGGCTCCACGCCGCCAGCACCTTGATCGCGCTGACCGACAACGACAAACGCGACGCCATCCTGCTCGGCGCCCCCGCCGATAACTTTCGTGTCATCCCCAACGCGCTCCGGCTGCCGGAAGCGGCGCCCTCGCCCCTTCCCGGCTCTCCGCAATCCCTGCTCTTCGTCGGCCGTCTCGACCCCGTCAAGCGCGTCGATTTCCTTCTCGCGGCCCTCGCCGAACTCCCTGGCTTTACCCTCACGCTCATCGGTCCCGACGGGGGCCACCGGGCCACCCTCGAAGCCCTCACCAAATCGCTCGGCCTCGCCGGTCGCGTCCATTTCCTGGGGGAGGTCGACGATGAGACTCTCGCCGCGGCCTATTCCCGCTGTGGCCTCTTCGTCCTGCCCTCCGCCTATGAAGGCTTGCCGACAGTGGCCCTCGAAGCCATGGCAGCCGGACGGCCCGTCCTCGCCGCCTCAAGCGGTGGCACCCGTTACCTCATTCGCCCTGGCGAAAACGGATTTCTCTTCGATCCTCACAATCTCCCCGAACTCATCTCGCTGATCCGCCGTTGCTCTTCGGCCGATCTCGCCCGCCTCGGCGCCGTCGCCCGCCAAACCATTCTTGAAAACTTTACGTGGGAGGTGAACGGTGCGCGCATCCGTTCCATCTATCACCACTTCCAATCCGGCGCGATCGGAAGCGGCACTGGCCGCACGGCTACTTGCTCCAGCAGTTGAACTCTTCGGCCTGCCCGTGGCAGCCATCTCGCTCAATGAAGCCTTAACGTACCTTGCCGGAGCCCTGCGCCGGCCCTTTCCGACGTTCGTCTGCACCTTGAACGCCGACCACATCACGCGCACCCGCCAGGATGCTGACTTCGCCAGCGCCTACGCCGCCGCGGACCTCATCGTCGCCGATGGCCAGTCGGTCGTCCTCGCCGCGCGAGCTCTCGGCAAACCGCTGCCCGGACGCGTCACCGGCATCGACCTCACCTGGGCCCTCCTAGCTCATTGCGCCTCCCAGGGCCACCGCGTCTTCCTCCTCGGCAGCACCGAGTCCACCGTCGCCCGCTGCGCGGCCGAGTTGAAAAAGCAAAACCCCGCCCTGCAGATCGTTGGCACCCATCACGGCTACTTTGCCGACCCGATGTTCATTCGCGCCGCCATTGCCGCCTCCGGCGCCGAACTTCTCATCGCGGGCCTAGGCTCACCGCGCCAGGAACTTTTCCTGGCCGAACACCTCCCGGCTACCGGATGCCGCGTCGGCATCGGCGTCGGCGGCGCCATGGACGTTTGGGCTGGCAACGTCGACCGCGCCCCCGTCTGGATGCAACGCGCCGGGCTCGAATGGTCCTGGCGTTTGATCCAGGAACCCCGCCGCCTTCTCTGGCGCTACATCGCCAGCAACAGCGCCTTTCTCTTCCTCCTCTTTCGTGAACTCCTCGGTGGGGCTCGCCGCGGATGATCGCTTCGGCCGGCATCTTCTGGTTGGCGGTCCGCTATGGCGGAGCCATGCTGGTGAATTTCATCGGCGGAGTGTTGCTACTCCGCCTCCTCACCCCGGAAGAATGGGGCCAGTTCGCCGTTCCGCTGCTCCTCTACGTCAGCGCTTCGGAATTGGCCACTCGCGGCTTTGCCACCTGGCTGGTCCGCGAGCCCGACGAATGGGACCTCGAAAGCCTCTTCGCCCTCCAACACTGTACCGCCATCGTCCTGGCGCTTCTCTTGTTCGCCCTCTCTCCCGGCGACATCGACTTGCGGCTCTCCTCCGCCGCCGCGGTCTACTTCCTCAGTTGGCGCGCCGTGCCCGTTGCCCTCCTCGAACGCGATCTGGCGTTCCAGCTTGTGATGCTGGTCGAACTCCTGGAAACGGTTCTGTTCACCGTCCTCGCCGTCGGCGGGGCCTGGTGGGGAGAGACGCGGCTGGCCGTCTCCTCCGCCCTGGTCCTCCGCGGAGCGTTGCCGAGCGCACTCGCCTTCCTGCTCCGCCCCGTACCCGTCAGCCTGGTATTTCGTTACGCGACCTGGCGCCGGGTTCGCGGCTTTGCCTTCGCGACAATCGGCAACAGTCTCCTCGGGGCGCTCTCCGGCTCCATCGCCTCCGTCATCGGCGCCCGGTTTTCGACTCCCGTCCATCTGGCCTTTGTCGAACTGGCTTTTCGGCTCTATCGGCAGGTCCTCTTTCTCACCGCCGCCATCCCGCGCCTCGGCCTCCCCCTCTATGGCCGCCAGCGGCAAGTCGATCCCGACCTTCTGCCCATCACTCTGACGCACGTCGAGCAGCTCACCCTGCTCACCGGCTTCCCGCTCGCGCTCTTTGCCGGGTGGAGCCCGCTCTGGCTCCCCGTCCTGTTCAGTGACGTCTGGAAAGATGCCTCCTGGACCATCATTCTCTTTCTGCCCGGCTTCCTCCTTTCGTCCTGTTGCTGGGGCATCATCTCGTCGGCGATGCTCGCCGCCCATCGCCATCGCGCGGTCTTCGGCTGGAAGCTCGCCTTCACGGTCCTGTACGCCGCCGCCACACCGCTGCTGGGCGTCGCGGGCGCTTGGTCCGTGGCCAACGTCGTTCTCTTTCCGTGGCTCCTGCAACTCTGGTTCGCGCGGATTCCTGCCGCCTTGGCCATGCGTCTACTCGCCTCGTGGATCATTGGCGTCGCCGTCTACGAACTCGTTCACCGCGGCTGGTATCCCGCCGCCCTTGGCACCAGCATCGTCATTGGGTTCGTTTGGTTCTGGCGTCCTCAGCTCTGGAGAAAGGCCTACTAATTTTATGTGTGGATTCGTTACTGTCAGCAGCGCCTGCCCGCTCGGCCGCGCCGACTACGCCCGCCTCGAGCGAGCCACCAACCTCCTGCGCCATCGCGGTCCGGACGACGAGGGCTACCTCGCCCTCTCTGCCACGGCCTCGCGTTTTCGTGGCCGCGACACCATCGCCTCTCTCGGCCATCTGCCTTTCGTCGCGACGGCTGATGAGCCGGCCGTGGCGGCCATGGGCTTCCGCCGCCTCTCCATCCTGGACCTCTCCGCCGCTGGCCATCAACCCATGGTCGATGCCGCTTCCGGCCACGCTCTCGTCTTCAATGGCGAGATTTACAACTACCAGGAGCTTCGCGAAACGCTCCCCGGCCCGTACCGTTCCGGCTTGGATACGGAGGTGCTGCTCCGCGCCGGCGCCATGTGGGCGGAGGACGCACTGCCCCGCCTCAACGGCATGTTCGGCTTCGCGCTTTGGGATCCCGCGTCCCAGTCGATGCTCCTCGCCCGCGACCGTTTCGGAGAAAAGCAGGTCTACCTTCGCAGTCTCCCCAACGGCCAACTTTGGGCCGCCTCCGAAATCCGTCCGCTCCTCTCCCTAGGCCCTCTGCCCGATGGCGACACCGACGCTCTCACCTGGGACTTTCTCCTGTTCGGCCTCGCCGACCATACCGAGGAAACGTTCTACCCCGGCATCCGCCAACTGCTGCCGGGCCATTGCGCCCGCGTACAAGCGGGGAAACTCCAAACGCCTCGCCGCTGGTATCGCATCCCGCGCCTCGCCGAAGCCGACCGCACGCAACTCGGCCACCACCTCGCCGAGTCCGTCCGCCTTCGGCTGCGCAGCGATGTGCCCGTGGCCAGTTTCCTCAGCGGGGGCCTCGACTCCTCCGCTATCGTTTCCTTCGCCGACGAGATGCTTGGCGCCCAGGGTCAGCGCCTCCGCACCTATTCGAGCGTCTATCCCGCCGGCCATCGCTACGACGAAACGCCCCGCATCCAAGCGATTCTCGCGAAGCTTCGCCACACCGAGCCTCACCTCATCCCCGCCGACCGGAACCGCTTTGAGTCCGGCCTCGCCGAACTCGTCCGCTGCCAGGAGCAGCCCTTCCACAACGCCTCCATCTTCGCTTCGTTCTCTCTGCTTGCCCACATTCGCGAGCGGGACGGCATCAAGGTGATCCTCACCGGCGAAGGCAGCGACGAACTCCTCGGCGGCTATATCCGTGTCCATCTCCCCGTCCTGCTGCGGAACGCCGGACCACTCGCTCTCTGGAACAACGCCCGTTCCCTGGGCCTCTCCTCTACCGTCCACCACCTCGCCAAAGGCGCCGCCGCGTGGCTCCCCGCGCCCCTCCGCTTCGGCCTGCTCCGGCGCCTGCGTCCCGTCGCCGGGCTCCTCCGTCCGGACTTCTTCCACGCCTACCGCGATCGCGCCGCCGCCTGGCACGAGCAGTGGACCGGCGGCTCGCTGCGAGATCGGCTGGAAGCCGACCTCACCCGCTTCAATCTCCCGCAACTGCTCCGCCATCTCGACCGTAACTCGATGCGCGTCTCGATGGAGGCCCGCGTCCCCTTCCTCGATCATCGGCTGGTCGAGTACGCCCTCAACCTGCCCGACACCCACCGCTTTCGCGACGGCTACAGCAAATACGCCCTCCGCGCTGCCATGGCCGGACGCCTGCCCGATGAGGTCGTCTGGAACCCCACGAAGCTTGGCTTCGGCATGGCCGAACAGACTTGGTTCGCTTCCGCCGCCCGGCAAGTGGAAGGCAACCCGCTCCTCCAACGCTACTTGCAGCCGGGGCCGTGGCGCGCCGTTCTGGGCGCGCCGATCACCGAACAGAGCTACTGGCTCCCCGTATCCCTGGCCCTTTGGCAGCAGCAACTCACCACCTACAAGGAACAAGCCGCATGACCTCCCGCTGGCAACCCATCCTCGAGACCACCGGCTGCAACGCTTGCGGCTCGCGCAAAGGCCGCACGCTCTTCCCGCAGGACCGCCACGGGCTGGGCCTGGCCACCGAACTTTGCCTTCGCTGCGGCCTCCTCTACCTCAACCCACGCCCCACCGCCGGGGCCTACGCCGATTTCTACCAACACGCCTACGAGAGCTACTTCCCTTCCCGCGCCCGCCTCATCTCCCAGCAGAGCATACCCACGGAGACCGCCAACCGCCGCATCGACGCCTACCGTACGCTGCTCCCTCCCGGCTCCCGCTTGCTCGAGCTCGGCGCAGGCGACGGGGCATTTCTCCGGGCTCTCACGTCGCTGCCGCAAGTCGAAGCCGCCGGCATCGAGCCGTCGACCCTCTGCCAGAGCGTCTGTGAGAAGCTGGGCGGCCACATCGTCGCCAACTCGCTCGAGGAGATGAAGGAGCCGGCCGTGCCGTACACCCACGCGGCCGCGTTCCACGTTCTCGAACACTGCGTCAACCCTGTCGAAACGCTGCGGGCCCTCGGTGCGCAACTCGCCGAAGGCGGCACTCTCTTTGTCGAGGTCCCCAACCTCCGCGGCCAGTGGCGCGGCCTGGGCATGATCCATTTGGCGCATCCCATGATGTTTCTGCCGGACTCGCTCCGTTACGTCGTCGAACGCGCCGGCTTTGCCGTCGAGAAGCTCGAAGAGCTGGAAACCCCGCTGCTCGAGTGCAGCCTCCGCGTCGTCGCCCGGAAGCAGCCCGGCATCGCTGCCGAGCCCACGGCGCCGGACCTCGCGACCCTCGAATCTCTCTTTCGCCAGCGTCTGCGCTGGTGGCGGCTGGAACGCTGCCGCTACCAAGTCCAGGCCTGGTTCATTGCCGTAAAGGAGCATTATGCGAATCATGATCACCGGGGGGGCCGGCTTCGTCGGCTCCCATCTGACCCACCGTCTGGCCGCAGCCGGGCACGAAGTGCTGGTCTATGACAATCTCTCCACCGGACGCCCCGGCCCCTTCTGCACGGTCGGCGACCTGCTCGACGCCCCGCTATTGAACACCACAATGCGCGGATTCCGTCCGGATGCCGTCGTGCATCTGGCGGCCCTGCACTTCATTCCGGACTGCGAACGCGAACCCTCGCGCACCCTTCGCATCAACGTCGAAGGGACCCAAAACGTGCTCGCCGCGGCAACACTTTGCGAAACGAAGCCAAACTTCGTCTTCGCCTCCACGGCCGCCGTGTATAACACCTCGGACCGCGTCCACCACGAAGAAGATCGTCCGGCGCCGAGCGAGATTTACGGCATCACGAAGCTCTTTGGCGAGCAACTGGTGCAGGCCTCCGGCCTCCGCTACTCCATCGCCCGCCTTTTCAACGTGTACGGACCCGGCGAAACGAACCCACACCTGATTCCGGTTCTCTGCGAGCAGCTCCGCGCGGGCGCCGACCGGATTCAACTCGGCAACACGTCCACCTATCGCAGCTACGTTTATGTCACCGACGTCGCCGAGGCGCTCGCGCGGATGGCGCTTTCGCCCGTCCCCGCCCGCATCTGCAACGTTCCCGGCCCGGACGAGTGGAACGCTGCCGACATCGTAAACACCCTCGCCCGGCTCACCGGCCGGGACATCACGGTGGAAGTCGACCCGGCCCGCGTTCGCGCCTCGGACCGTCCTCATCTCCGCGGTGATTTCACCGCCGCCCAGCGCCTGCTGGGCTGGCTGCCGGCCGTTTCACTCGACGAAGGCCTCTCCCGGCTGCTGGCCGTCGAACCGGTTCATTCTCCACTCGAGGTTCTCCATGCCACCGCTGCCATGGCAGCAAGCTAACGCCATCTTCGCCCCGTTCCGCGGCAGTGCGCTGTACTCCATCCGCCTGCCGCTGTTCTATCTCTGGAACAAAGTCCAAACCCGGCCATTGCACGCGGCGCTCCACCCGTTCGCCTTGGCCGGCCGCGGACTTTCTCTGGCCCGCTCCCTTCCCATCCCTCGAAACCTCCGCTACCTCTTCGTCACCGACTATGCCGCCGAGGGTGGCTACGGCACCCTCCGACCCCTCCTCCAGACCTGCCCCGAACCAGCACTGCTCGCCGTTCCCGAAGCGGTGGGCAAGCTGCACGCCGGTCCCTACCTCAACGTCGATCAGTTGGCTCTGCGCCTGCTTTCGCCCCGCGATTTATCCCGCGCCCGCGCGGATTGGAAAAAGCTCCACGGGCAGACGCCGGAGGCCCTTCGCGCCGGTCTTCTGCGCCTGGCGCCGTCCATTTGCGCGCTCCTGTGCCGGGCATATGCCTACGAGCGGTTGGCGCTGTCCATCCGCGACCAATGCTCCGGCCCGCTTACGGTTGTGACGCCGAACGATTTCTCGGGCCTGTGCCTCAACTTCGGGCAGGTGGCCGATCGCTGGATTACGCTGCAGCACGGCCTGCCAAGCCTGGAGTACTTCCCTACCAGCGCCACCGAGTATCTCCTCTGGGGCGAGGCTTTCCGGGAACGCTTCCTTGCCGAAGGGGCTGCTTCGGGCACCCTCCACGTTGTCGGGGCCCCGCGCCTCGACCGCTACGCTGTTCCTGTCCCTCCCCCACCGCCCGGCCGGACTCTACTCTTTCTCTCCCAAACGCACGCCGCCACGCTCTCCCCGGCCCAACACCGTCAAGTGGTCGCCCTTCTCCTTGCCGCCGCGCAAGCGACCGGACTCCCGCTTCGCATCCGGCTCCATCCGCTCGAGGATCGTTCCTGCTTCACCCAGTTCGGTGACGACGCAACGTTCACGCAACGGGGGGTCTCGCTCGCCGAGGATCTGGCCGGAGCTTCTTTAGTGGCTTCGTTTGGTTCTACAGCAATGCTCGAGGCCATGCTCGCGCAGCGCCCTGTGCTGCAGTTGCTCCCCCCCGGAATCGACCCGCCGGGCGGATTCTATGCCCGATGGACGCCGGCCACCCCCGAGGAGCTGGCCGAGTTGTGGCGGAACCTCGACCCCAACGAAGCTCTCGCCGAACAGCAGCCCTGGCTCGAACGGTACCTGGCCAACCCCGGCGAGGGATCCGCCGCCGCTTGGCGGCAGATCGATCGGCGGGAGGGGACTAGGCCGCCGCAGCCATCGCCGCGGGAGCCTCTGGCGCATGTGTAAGCGCGGCCGCTGGCCGGCGCCGCAGCAAACCGGCGGCCCCACCGCATACCGCTCCTGAAACCAGTCCCAGTAACGTGATAATTGTCCGCTGCGGTCCCGACTTCAAGTCGGGAGGGGTGGCCAGGTCCACCACTTGCAGCACCGGCGCCTGCTTGGCCTCATCCACCTTGGCGGCCTCATACTGCCGCGTCAGCAGGTCCAACAGCGTCTCGTGGTACTTCATCTCCCGCATCGTCCGCAGATAGTCAATCCCCGCGGCCGGCATGGAGCGCGCCGGAATCAAAGGATCTCCCGCGGAGCGGCTGCCGTCGTTTTGTTCAAGGCGGCGGAGTTGCCCGCGCAAGGCCTGCAGTTCGGTGGATACTCGAACGTAGTCGGGGTTCTGCTCCGTCACGCTCTCCGCCATACTCCGTAGCGCCACCTCGCGCCCGGCGATCTCCGCACGCACTTGGCCCATGGCCCGGATGCTGGCATCCATCTGGCTCGAGATTTGGACGACGCCGGTCCGCTCCTGCGTCTGGCGCAGGGAGCTTTCGGCCTGATTCAAGGCCTCCTTCTCACCCTCGAGTTGCTTCTCAAAGAAGAGCCGGCGGCTGGACGCTTCGGTCAATGCCAGCCGGCTGTTCTGCCGGTAAAGCTCATCGACGTAGGCGTTGGCCAGGGTCGCCGCCATCTGTGGGTCGGCGTCTTCGACGGCGATCCGGATGAGCGTATCCTTACCGGCGGAGAACCGCGACTTCGCCGCCAAGCGCTTCCGCGCGGCCGTCATCGTCTTCGCTTGGTAACGCTCCTGCAAGTGGTAGCGGGCGATCAAGGCGTCGGCGATTGTCCGGCTGGCCAGGATGCCAATGTACAAGTCGGCCGGACTCCGCAGGCCGAACTCCGGCATACTGATCCCGGTCGACGCCCCGACCTGGCCCAATGCGGCCAGCGCTGAAGAGCGGGCCTGCTGCGGGGCCATCACCACTGCCGTCGCCGTAAAGCTATCCTGGCGCGACAGGGCATATCCTGCCGCCAGGAGAGCGCCCAATAGGGCGCCGCCGGCGATCATCATCCATCGCTGCCGCAGGACACTCAGCAGCTCGCTCACCGAAAGCAATTCCGTCTTCTTCATGGTTCCTCTATTGCAAAATCCGGACCGCGGCCGCGCCCAACGCCAACTGCCCAAACACTTGGCTCCAATCCCGCAGTGACCGGACGAAGGAACCCTTGAGTGGTGTCTCGGGCACCACCAGCGCGTCTCCCGGCATTAGGGGAAGCCGTTCAAACCCGCCCCGCGCCAGCCGCACCGCCGATGCCTGATGCGGAACCACGGTGCCATCGGCGCGGACGAGAAACGCCCGTTTCCAGTCCGCATTTCTCGTTTGGCCCCCAACGCGGCGCAGATAGTCGCCCACCCGGAGATCCTTCTGGTACAGAATCGCGTTGGGGTTATAGACCGCGCCGACCACCGTTACCGTCGCTGGACGGGCCGGCACGTAGAGGGAGTCGCCATCTTCCAGTTCCTGGTCCAGCAGCAGTTCCAGGCCGCCTCCCTCTGGCGTCATCGACGCGACGATCCTCCCGCTCACCTCTAGATTCCGCATCGCCTCCAGTTGCTGCCGACTGGCCTCGACTTGCGCGGCAAATGCCGCACTGTCTGCCGGCTCGAGAGTGGACTGGCGGTTTTGCGCCGCGCGCGCGAGTTCCCGCTCGTACTCGTCCAAAAGCTGCTGTTTCCGGATCGCCTGCTCCCGCCGCGTCGATTCCCGGCGGAAGACGATGCCATAAAGATAGGCGTCCGAAGTGAATCCCCCGGCGCGGGCGATCAGTTGGCGGAGCGTCTCGCCCCGTTCCGGGGTATACGTGCCCGGCCCCTTCAATTCGCCTTCCAGCTTCACCTGCCGGGTCTGCTCTGCTCGTGGTACCCGCAGGTCTGTCTGCGAGTAGAACGTGACAACATCTCCCGCCTCGAGCGGCAGGTTCTCGCGCTCGTCGTTTTCGAGCAAGAGCCTTCCGGGATGAAACGGCACCAGCTTGACACTCAAATCCTTCGCGCTCCGCCGTTCAATGACAGCGTGCGACCAGTTGATAGGAACGCTGGCCGCATCCGGCCGCGTCTCGGCCGGCAGAGGAGTAGCCACCCCGGGTGCGCCGGGCGTGCGCTTGGCTGGCGCGGTGTATCCCACCTGGTTCCGGCGTTCCCAATCCCTCCGTGGGATGAGGGTATCGACCGATGGAACCACTTCCCGCAGCTTCATCCCGGCTCGCCAGGGTAAGCGGCCCGGGGTGGACACATGTCCGCGCAGCGTCACCACCCGGTCAAACTTCGGCGTGACGGTTGCCACGCGCACCAGGTCCCCATCGCGGAGCACGGTCTTCCGATACGCTCCGTCCAGCGCCAGCACCTCGCGTCCCGCCGGACCGGACACGCGTTCAATTTGCGTCTGGGCCGGATCCGCAGTTGGAGTCAACCCTCCGGCCAACTCCAACAGATCGCCTAGCTCATTTTCATCCCGCAGTTCGTACACCGCCGGCGTCTTAACGCTTCCTGTCAGAGCCACCTGGGGGCCGATCGGCGGGAAGTACAACACATCACCGGGTTCGAGCGCCGCATCGCCCACGGCGTCTCCGCGTAACAAGAGCTGATAGAGATCCAGCTCGCTGACGGTTCGTCCGCGCCGCCGCAGTTGAATCCGCCGTAGGGAACCTTGCGCATTTGGCCCTCCCGCGGCGAAGAGCGCATTCACCAACGTGCTGAGCGAACTCACCGTGAAGGCGCCGGGCCGCCGGGCGTGCCCCATGACAAAGATCTGGACGCTACGCAGTTGCCCCAGCGTCACATTCAAATCGAAATTCCGATAAACCCTGCCCAGCTGCGACCGCAGAAACTCCGGCATCTCCCGGTACGCCAGACCCGCCACGCGAATCGCCCCGGCCTGCGGCAGGTGGATGGAACCCGTGCGGTCCACCGTGAGGTCCTGATTCATCGTCACCTGGCCCCACATCCGCACCAGCAGCTCGTCGCCAGGGCCGACGACGTAGCCAGCCGGAACCGGCGCGCGGTCCGTTGGGGCGAACGTTGAAGGGACTTTTTCGAATAGACGCGCGCCGAATATGGGCAGGGTCTCACCCGTCGACGACAGGACAAACTTCTGGAACTCCGTCGGCGGCTCCGGCGGAAGCTCGACCAGCGGCGTCTCCCGCGGCAAATTCGCTGGCGGGGGCGCCGGTGCCTTGCGTTCGAGGAAGGCGGGCACTTGCCGGCACTCCGGCAGGGAGGCACCTAATGGCCCCCGGCAGCGGTCTGCCAACGCCGGCAAGCCCTCCGCCGCCTGCCCGAAGGCAGCCGCTGCGAAAATCAAAACTCCAACGAACATTCTTACTTGCGCCATGGTTGTATCTTCATCCGCGGCTCCCATTGCATCTGGAACCAGCCGCTCATATTTCTCTGCGGACCCCCGAGCACGGGAATCCAAAAACGTTCCGCTTGCAGGAAGACCGATGCGTGCCAGTTCTCTCCGATCGGCCGAGAGTACCGGATGGTCCCCGCCGTCTGGGTACCCCCGCCAGGCAGCATCCGGTTGCTGATTTTCAAGTGGCGGTAGCCGAACTCCCACCGCTCGCGCGGCGAGGCCCAGAAGGCCGTCCGCACTTGCATTTGCCGTCCGTTCCGGCCAACGGGCGAACCGAGGATTCGGCCCAAGTGCGTGTTCCCGCTCCGATACTGATTGTTGTAGTAGGTGTACTGCGGGCCCATGTCCAGGCCGATCGGCGTCGTCGACGTCGCCTCCAGCCGCAGGTCCATGCGACGCAGGCGCGGCAGCGACTCGAAGTAGAGGCCGGGGCTGATCGCTGCCCGCCGGGGCGCTGCGAGCGGATTCACGTCGTCATCGGCGTAAGAGTCGCTGTATAGCTGCACCCGACGCCCGAAAACAGGCAGCCGATAGCGGAAATCGAACCCCGTCTTCCGATCCCCCGGATCGCGCGCGTAACGAATCCCCACCGCGCTCCCGCTGCGGATGGAAGCGATATGCCGCCACAAGTTTTCGAAGGTCACCGGATGACCGGCGCCAAGAAAAAGCGACCACCGCGTCGCCCCGATTTCAAAGTTTTCGGTCAACTGCAGGGAGATCTTTTGCCCGTTGTAGTAGGGCCTCTCGGTATATTGATGGCCCAGCAGTTTTCCCACCACGAACTCGCCGCGAATCGTCCCGAGGAAACGGAACCATCCGCCTAAGCGGATCGGCTCCCGCAGCGATAGCTTCACATTGGCAGTGGGTGCGGCATTGGTCGAAAACGACAAAGGCGCATCGGCCGTGGGCCCCCAGAATAGCTCCTGCCGCCCTACCGAGATGGCCACATTCCGGATGCGCATGCCCGCATAGGCTTCGAGCGTTTTCCAACCGTTCGCGGGGGCAATCTCCGTTGACGGCAACGTGGGCCAGTCGTCTAACCGCGCCATTAACTGCCGCAGCTCCAGCGGATGCGCAGCCCGGCCCGGCGCTCGTTGATGCTCTCCGCGGATGGAGGCGAAAAAGCGGCCCGCTTCGGCCCGCATGCGGAATCCGAACACCGCATTGTAGCCCCGGCCAAAGGGCCGCCCGGAGTCGTTTTGCCAGGTCGTTCCAAAGTGATAGCTGTCGTTCAGGTAAGGCCCGGCCAGCCAGCCGTTCCTTCCGTAGATCGCCTCGAGCACAACGGTCGCTCCTTGACCCGGATCGGGTGCAAACTCCCGCTCCAGTTCGACGACCATCGCCTCTAGCGCCGCCCGCTCCGGGGCTTCCAGTCCTTCCGCGTCCTGCAACTGCCGGCGCGCTTCCCGCACCTGCGCCGTGCATTCGTGGCGGCTCCACGGCCGCAAGGTCAACCCCTGCAGCGTGACCAAGCCCCGCACGGCCAACCGCTCGAGCGCCGGGTAAACCCAGCTATCCATGGGTACGTAGGTCAATCCGGCGCCCGCCCGTTGCGCGAGAAGGTCCGCCGAGACCAGGCATAGAATCAGCGCACATCGAATTGGCAGGCTCCGCAAAGTGTTCCGCAAGTTCACTGAATTGGTGCGCCACCCTCGGATTTCTCTCAGGCTGGGACCAGCATTCCTGGGAGATTTATCTCATCCGGGCCCACTATCGTTCTGTCATCATGCCTGCCTTTTCCTTAGATACCGTCTTCACACAACGCCCCGGCTTGCTCACCAACATCGTCGACGGAGAAACCATTCTGATGCGGCTCGATCCGGCCGTTTACTACGGCCTCGCCGGCTCCGCCCATCAGATTTGGCAACTCCTCGCCGAGCCCCGCTCGGGCCGTGCCATCTGCACGCGGCTCGAATCCATGTACGCCGTCGATCCGGAAACCTGCCGCACCCAAGTCGGCCAGTTTCTCGAGACACTGGCCGACGAAGACTTGCTCTGCGTGGTCGCCCGTGCTGCCGCCTAACGCGCTGCTCTGCGGTGAGGCCATCCTCTTGCTAACCCTCGCCACCCTCGGCCAGCGTCTCGCGCCCTTCCGATACCTTGCCCTGACCCTCGGCGAAAGCCAGCGGGAACTCCCGGACACGCATCCTCCTCGCGCCGCTAATCTCAGCCTCCGGGTTTCGCGAGGAGTACAGCGCGCCGCAAACGGCCTCCCTTGGCACACCACTTGCCTCGAACGCGCCGTGGCCGCCAAATGGATGCTGCGCCGACGGCGGGTACCGAGCACGCTCTACCTGGGAGTCCGGCGTTCCGGCCCCGGACTCATCGCTCATGCCTGGCTCCGCAGCGGTCCCGCGATTGTTACCGGCGGGATCGAAGAGTCCGCCACCTATCCACCTATCGCCTGGTTCTCCTAACCTTCCATGGATCTCCTGCACCGTCTCACTACTACCTGCCACGACGCCACGGCCGTCGCCAAACTGCGCGCCGAGGGCCTGGCGCCGCTGGCGTTTCACTCGCTCACGAATCTGCCTCCGGTTGATCCCGCCATCCGCCAACTCCTGGCCCACGAACACCGGCGCAGTGCTCGCCTGAATCTATCGGCCCTGGCGGACCTTCATTCGCTGGTCCCCGCCCTCGCTGCCGCGCAGGTTCCCGTGCTGCTCATGAAAGGCGCCGCCTTGGCCACCCGCCTCTATCCCGCGCCGAGCTTGCGCCCCATGCGCGATCTTGACCTGCTCGTACGCCCGGAACACGCCACCCTCGCCCACGATGTGCTCATCGGCCTCGGATACACGCCTGCCGCGGAACGCCGCCCCGGTGCACAACTTGCCTTCGGCACCGAGCGATCCTACCGCCGGCCCGGCCATCTGCCGGTCGAGCTCCATTGGCACGTGCTCAACCTGACCAGCTATCAACAGCTCGCCCCCGCGGCTTGGTTCTGGCAACAGGCGGAACGTATCGAAATCGCCTCGGCTCCGGCCTTCGTTCTCCGGCCCACGGCACAACTGCTCCACCTCGCGGCGCACCTCAGCCTGCACCACTTCGAGGCTCGCGGCATATGGACGCACGATATCGCGCTCCTGCTCTCCAGCTGGCAGATTGAACCGCACCTGCTGCAGTACGCCGCCCGCCAGTTTGCCCTCGGCCCCGCGCTCCTCGCCGCCGACGACGCCACCCGCGCCCATTGGGACATCGGCCTTTCTCCCGATTTGCGGCAACAGATTGAAGGCACCATCGACTGGCCGGCCCGTTGGCGCTGGGCCCTGGCGGCGGAACGTTGGCAACCGCTCCGCCCCCTCTGGAACATTACCGCTCAGCCCACGCTACAGCAGCGTCTCGGCGCCGCCCGCGCCGCGCTGCTGCCCAACGCCGAGTACCTCCGCGCCTGGCATGGTGACGCTTCCCAACTCGACCGCTGGCTTACCAAAACCCGTCGCCTGCTTCTATCCTAAGGAAGCATGTCTGTCTACGCCGCACTCGGGGTTACCCCGATCATCAACGCCAAAGGCTCGTCCACGCGGGTCTCTGGTGGCCTACTTTCCCCCGTCGTCACCGCAGCCATGGCCGAGGCGGCGGGACTGTGTGTGGACATGGCCGATCTCCAGGCCGGCGCCAGCCGCGTCATCGCCCGCGTGACCGGCGCGGAGGCCGGCCTGGCCACCTCCGGAGCGGCCGCTGGCCTGCTGCTCGGAGCTGCGGCGTGTCTCACGCGGCTGGATCCCGCCCGCATGGCGCGGCTTCCGGATGCGTCCGGCTTCCCCAACGAAATCATTGTCGTCCGCAGCCAGCGCAACGCTTACGACCATGCCGTCCGCGCCGCCGGCGCCCGTTTGGTGGAGGTCGGGCTGCCGGATCGCTATGCCGGGGCGGGTATCCGCGACGCCGAACTCTGGGAGATCGAAGCGGCCATTACGCCCGCCACCGCGGCCATCCTCTACGTGCTCACCCCGCAAGCGGAACCCCCGCTGGCCGAAGTCGTCGCCTTGGCTCACCGCCATGCTCTTCCTGTTTTGGTCGACGCCGCCGCGCAACTCCCCCCGGCCTCGAACCTCCGCGCTCTCCCGGCTACAGGCGCCGATCTCGTCGCGTTCTCCGGAGGCAAGGCCATCAACGGCCCCCAAGGCTCCGGCATCCTTTGCGGACGCCGTGACTTGATCATGTCCGCCGCGCTCCAGAACCTTGACCTCGATCTTGACTGGAAGTCCTGGAACCCGCCGGCCAACCTGATCGACAAAGATCGCCTGCCCGGACTCCCGGCCCACGGCATCGGACGCTCCGCCAAAATCGGAAAGGAAACCATCGTCGGCCTGCTTACCGCTTTGGAGCTATTCGCCGCCGAGCCGGACGACGCACGCACCGCCCGCCACTTGCACATCCTGAACCAGCTTCGCCAACTCGCGCCCGACCTTGCCTTCACGCTCCGCCCCGGCCCGGTCCCTCTCCTCGCCCTTGCCGCCGCCAATGCTCGCGAAGCTCTCGCGGAACTGCAGAACGGGAAGCCCGCCATCCATCTCGATCCCTCTGCTCTCCCCGACGGCGTGCTGCGCATCAACCCCACCTGCCTGCGTCCGGACGACCTGCCGATTCTGGCTTCCCGGCTCCGCGCCGTCGTGATACCGTCATCGGAAGCATGACCCGCCGCCAAGCCGCCACCCTTGTAGCCTCCGCTGCCCTCGCCCGCGCTGCCGCGCCGCCGTTATTCAATCTGCGGTCTCGCGAGGCCACCGTCTCCTTTGACCTCCGGGGCGGCGCCCTGGTGGATTTTCGGCTGACGGGAAACCCGGTGAACCCGTTCAACTGGGTGCAGAACGTGACGGCGAAAGTCGAGCCCCTTCGCGGCCACTTCGTCTGCTGCGACCGCTGGGGCGCTCCCTCGGAAGCCGAGATTGCCCGTGGCGTCCCTTATCACGGCGAGGCGCCCCGGGTTCTGTGGAAGGCTACCGGACAGCGTTCCCTCAGCGCCCATCTGCCCATCGCCAACTTCTCCATCGCCCGCGACGTGGAGTTAGTGGGGGATACGCTGCACGTTCGCGAACGCCTGACCAACCGCAACGCTACCGGCCGCATCTATAACATCGTGCAGCACCCCACCATCGCCCCGCCGTTCCTCGACGAAAAGACCTTCGTCGATGCCAACGCGGGCCCGGGGTTTGCGCAGTCCACTCCCGACCACGACCCGGTCCCCTGGCCCCGCGCCCACTCCGCCGATCTGCGGCACCTCAATAACGACCCGCTCCCGAACGTCGTCTCTTACATCGTTGAGGGAGACACCGGCTGGGTCACCGCCGCCAGTCCTACCGCCGGACTGGTCCTCGGCTACGTGTGGAAGACCAGCGAATACCCGTGGCTCAATCTCTGGCGCGATGTCGCCAACGGCCGCCCGGCCGCTCGCGGGCTCGAGTTCGGGTCGACCGGCCTTCACCAACCCTACCCGGAACTCGTGCGCCGCGGGAAAATGCTGGGCCGGCCGCTCTTCTGCTTCCTGGACGCCGGACAGACCGTCGAACGCAGTTATTCGCTCTTTCTGCGCGCACTCCCCGCTAACTGCACGCGGATTACCGGGGTATCTCGCCGTGAGGGACGAATCGAGTTCCAATCCAGCTAACATTTAAAGATCTGTTGTCGATAACCCGATCGATGTCCGGTCTCCGGATTTGGATTACCGCGCTGGCAGCCGGCCTCGGCCTGCAAGCACAACACCTCCCGGTGCGACACTACGGCGCCGCCGAAGGGCTATATAGTCTCGGCGCCCAAGCGTTGGTGCGCGATCGCATTGGTTTTCTTTGGGTCGGCACCCAGAACGGGCTGTTCTACTTTAATGGACGAACGTTTGTCGAACACCTTGTGGACGGCAAACCGATTACTCGCGATTACATCGACACCCTCTTTGAAGACCCGTCGGGCGCCATCTGGATCGGTACGCGGTCGGAGGTCGTCCGGATGGTTAATTTCAAACCGGAGGCAGTTTCGCTCGGCACGCGGGTCGGCGCCAAGGGGTCACAACCGTTCGCGGCGGGTCCGCGGGGCGTGGTCTACATTGCCACTAAATCTGGCCTGGCCATCTGGGCCGGACCTGGACAGCCCATTCAGTGGGAACGGCGAGGGGCGCCGGTGGATGGGGTCTTCTATGACTCCCAACAACAGGCGTTGTGGTGGGGACAGTCCGGAAAGCTTTGGCGGCAGACCGGCGAAGGCACCGTTGGTTTCGGCTCGGCGGACGGCTTGCCCGAAGCGGACTGGGAGAGCATCGCGATTGGCCCGGACGGGGCAATCTGGGTGCGGAGCAACCAGTTGCTTCGCTACCGCCCGGTTGGCGCGACGCGATTCGAAGACCCGTTTCCGGGACTCGGCCTCAAGTCGCTACGGGCCGGCCGGCTGCACTGGGACCAGGCAGGCCGCATCCTCTTGAGCGACCGCCGGGGACTCATCGAGTGCCTTAGGCCTCCGGCCGGGGCCTGCCGCGTCCTGGGCCGCGCGCAGGGGATTTGGGGCGAGGTCTCCTCCACCGTCGAAGGGCAAGGAAGTTTATGGATGGCGGTGCCCGGGGCGGGCGTCCTGCGGCAGATTGGCCGCGATGCGTGGGAGAACTTCGACGATCGCTCCGGCCTAGAATCCACCAGCATCTGGAAGTTCATTCCGGACGGCCCAGACCGCATGTGGGTGGCCACCAGCGGGGGACTCCATCGTGGACAGTTGACGCAAGGGCAATGGCGATTCACTCTCGAACCGAGCACCGGTCAAGATCTGATCCGTTCGATGGCCCGCACCGCCGATGGCGCCCTGTGGCTCGCCCTGATGCCGAACGGACTACTGCGGTTTGACCCGCGCACCCGCGCCATGGCCCCATTTCCCCTCCGGTCAAACCAGGCCCGCTTTAAGTCCCTGCTGGTCGACCGCGACGATCAGCTCTGGGCCGCGGGAGGTCCCGACGGTTTGTTCCGCGTCGATCGTGTTCGCCGCGTCCTCATTCCGGTGCCGCTCCCTGTTCCGTCCATCGACGCTCGTTTGCTACGGCAGGACTCCGCAGGCCGAATTTGGCTTACGGCGGTCGGGGGGCTCTACCGCTGGGACGGCCAGCAGTGGACCCATTTCGGGAAGAAGGACGGCCTGATTGATGACGATCTCTTCGCCATTGCCGTCGAAGACGCGCGCCTTTCCGGCTCCGCCCCGTCGAATGAGATCTGGGTTGGCTACGGCGCCGCCCTCGGACTTACGCGGCTTCGCTTCTCTGCCTCCGGCCCACCCCGGGCGGAGCACTTCAAGGCAGGGCACGGCCCGGCTTCCACCTTTGCCTACTTTCTCCACTACGACTCTCGCGGTCACCTCTGGGTTGGCACCGATCGCGGGGCCGAAACCTTTGACGGAAAGACATGGGGCCATTTCGACCAGCGCGATGGCTTGGTCTGGGATGATACGAATGCCGAGGCGATTCACTCCGAAAAGGACGGTAGTGTTTGGATTGGCACCAGCCGGGGTATCTCCCGCTATCGCCCGCCTCCCTCGCAGCCCTACGTGGCTCCGGTGGCCACCGTCACGCACGCGCGGCTCGGCGCCGAAATTTGGCAGCTTGGCCAAACCGAGCTCCGGGCGCCCGCCGGCGCCAATTCGCTGACCCTGCAGCTGGCCACCCCCAACTATGGGCGGGAGCACCGAGTCCAATTCCGGTACCGCCTCAACCAGAGTGACTCCTGGTCGGAGACAGCCAATCCGGACGTGACCGTTTCGAACCTGCCCTCCGGAAGCCATATCTTTGAGGTCCAGGCTACCGACCGGCCGGGCGCGTGGACCGGGCCCCGCACCGCCTTGGCGTTTCATATCGCTACGCCATGGTGGCAGGCTCTCTGGTTCCGTTGGCTCGCCGCCGCCGCCCTCGCCGTAGCTGGCCTTCACGCCGTCCGTTCGTGGAACAACCACAACAGGCAGGTCCGCTTGCGGCTCGAGCAAGCCGTCGCCGAACGCACCGCCCAGCTCGAGGCCGAGAAACTGCGCGCCGAAGCCGCCAGCCGCTTCAAGAGTGAGTTTCTGGCCAACATGAGCCACGAGATTCGAACCCCAATGAACGGCATTCTTGGCATGACCGGACTGGCTCTCGACCGTGCGGAGTCCCCGGAACTGCAGGACCACCTTCGCATCATTAAGGACTCGGCGGAAGGTCTCCTCACCATTCTCAACGATATTCTCGATCTGTCCAAGATCGAAGCCGGCCGCCTGGAGCTTACGCCGGTCGCCTTCTCGCCGCGTCTTCTGGCGCAACGAGTCAGCCGCACCATGCAGTTGCGCGCCGCCGAAAAGGGCCTGACGTTCACCTGCGAGATTCACGACTCGGTGCCGGCCGAGATCTTCGCCGACGATACCCGCATCCGCCAAATCCTTGTCAACCTCATTGGCAACGCCATTAAGTTCACGGCCTCCGGCTTCGTCCGCCTGACCGTCTGCTCAGAACGTAACACCGCTGGTTTGCCCGTTCTGCGCTGCGAGGTCGCCGACTCCGGCCCCGGCATTCCGATCGAGAAGCAGGAGGAGATCTTCGAAGCCTTCCGCCAACTGGATGGCTCCATCTCGCGCAGCTTCGGCGGCACTGGGCTCGGGCTCACCATCTGCCGTCAGTTGGTCAGGCTGCTGGGTGGTGAGATCACGCTGGCCAGCACGCCGGGAGCAGGCAGCCGCTTCGCGTTCACGGCCCGCTATGCCGACCCTCCGGCCCTCGAACCACCCGCCAGCCCGAGCGGGACGACGGCCGCTCCCGCCGGGGCACTGCGCATCCTCGGCGCCGAGGATAACGCCGTCAACCGCCGGGTCATCCGCGCGATGGCGGAGAAACTCGGCCACCATGTCGAACTCGTCAATGATGGCCAAGCCGCCCTCGATCTTCTCGCCGAACGCGAAGCGGACTTCGACGTGCTTTTGATGGACATTCAAATGCCCGTTCTCGACGGCCTCGAAGCCACCCGGCAATACCGCGCCCGCGGAGGCAGGCTGCCCGTCATCGCGATGACCGCCCATGCCATGGCCGGCGACCGCGAACAGTGTCTCGCCGCCGGCATGAACGCTTACATGCCGAAGCCCCTATCCTCCGCTCTCCTGGCGGAAACTCTGGAGGCACACGCCCTGCATCGCCGGTGATAGCATCGGAGGCATGTTCCGTTGGTGTTTCTCCTCGCTGGCCCTCGGCCTGACGACGCTTCCGCTCTTAGCCCAGGTCGAGGACGGTTCTGCATTCTTTGAGAAGAACATCCGTCCCCTCCTTGTCGCGCAATGCTTCGGTTGCCATTCCGCCGCTAGCCAACCGGTAATGGGTGGCCTCCGGCTGGACTCCCGCGAACTCGCGCTGCAGGGCGGTTCCCGCGGCCCTTCGCTCATCCCCGGCAACCCGGCCGATAGTCTGCTGTTGAAAGTGGTCCGCCACACCGCCGGCCCTCTAAAAATGCCGCCGGGACCCAAGATGAAGGATGCCGACGCCGCCCTCTTCGCCCAGTGGATTCAGATGGGCGCCCCCTGGGGTAACGCGGCCGTCTCCTCCGTGCCCGCCGCCCCGCAAAAGTATTGGGCCTTCGTGCCTCCGCGGGAACCTGTCCCTCCCATGGTCAAGAACAGCACCTGGCCCCGCTCCCCAATCGATCAGTTCCTGCTGGCCGCCCTCGAAGCCAAAGGCCTGTCCCCTGCGCCGCCCGCCGATAAGCGCACCCTGCTGCGCCGCGCCACTTACGATCTCACCGGCCTTCCGCCCACCCCGACCGAAGTCCAGGCCTTCCTCGCCGACAACTCGCCCGATGCGTTCGCCAAAGTGGTTGACCGCCTGCTCGCCTCCCCTCGCTACGGCGAGCGCTGGGCCCGCCATTGGCTCGACGTCGCCCGCTATGCGGATTCGAACGGCCTCGACGAAAACCTCGTCTACAAGAACGCCTTCCGCTACCGTGACTACGTCATCGCCGCCCTCAATAAAGACAAGCCGTACAACCAATTTCTGACCGAACAGCTCGCCGGCGATCTGCTGCCCGGCACCGACGACCTCTCTACCACCTTCGAACGCTGGACCGCCACCGGCTTCCTCTCCCTCGGCGCCAAGATGCTTGCCGAAGACGACCCGATGAAGATGCAGATGGACATCGTCGACGAACAACTGGATACCACTGCCCGCGCCTTCCTCGGCCTCACGGTCGGCTGCGCCCGCTGCCACGATCATAAGTTCGATCCCATCTCCCACGCCGACTACTACTCCCTCGCCGGCATCTTCAAATCCTCGAAGACCATGGAAAACTTCAAGGTCGTCGCCAAGTGGCATGAATACGTTCTCGCCCCGCAAGAAGACCGCGATCGCTTGGCCGCCCACGAAGCCACCACCGAGGCCAAGCGCCGCCTCATCGCCGCTATCGCCAAACGGGAAAACAACCGCCTCGCTGATATCGCCCGCCGTCGCGTCGGCGTTTACCTCCGCGCCGCTGCCCATCTGCAACGCGACTCGCAAATTCAAATTGCCCCCCTTGAGAGTGTCCCCTCAGCGATTACCCGGAAAGCATCCTCCTTCGACTCCGGCAACATCCCCCGCACGCTCGAAAAGAACAGTCCGAATACACCCAAGGGCTCCACTGGCCCCTACTTCGCCGAGTACACGATTCAGATCCGCAACCCCGGCAACTATCAAATCGACATCCTCGACCTCGAACGCGGCGCCGGCACCGCCGACCTCCACGTCAATGGCGTGTGGGCCAAACGAGGATTGCCCCCGGTGCAAAACCGCGCTGCCTCGCCCGAAACGCCCGGCTGGAGCTATGTCGCCATCGTCCCGCTGAAGGCTGGCGCCAATACCCTCCGCCTGGAGCATGCCACCCGCTTCCCCTACTTCGCTGAACTGCTCGTTGCCCGGCATACCTTGCCGCACACCCCGCTCACCGGGGTCCAGGTCGCCGCCCGCTATAACGTTCATCCTGGCTTCCTTGATCAACTCGTCGACTACTTCGATCGTTCGAGCGGCGCTCCCGCCAGTGTTCTCTATCTGTGGGAGAGCCAAGGAACGGGGGCTCCGGTCTCGGCCTGGGTCTCGCCCGCCGCCAAGCTCTTTCCCACCGTTCCCGCTACCCCCGAAGCCCTTGCCGCCCGCTATGAAACGCTGTTCCAGCAGTCGCTCGAACCCAACCTCACTGACCCCGGGCTCAAGGCCCTCAACGAGTTTCTCCACGAGAAATTCGGCCCCTTCCGCGCCCCTCCGGATGCCCGCCGCTATTTTGCCCCCGCCATCCAGGCCCGCCTCAAAGCTCTTGATGCTGAAGTCAAAGCCCTCGAGGCGGCCACCCCAGTTCTCCCCCGCGCGATGGGTGTCCGAGAAGGGAGCCGCATCGAGGACCTCGCCATTCACCTGCGCGGCAGCCACTGGACCCTAGGCCAGAAAGTGCCCCGGAACTTCCTCAAGGTCCTCGCCGGATCCAACCCGCCCACGATCGGCCCCTCCGAAAGCGGCCGCCTCCAATTGGCACAATGGCTCACCCAGCCCGATCACCCGCTTACCAGCCGCGTCATGGTCAATCGCCTCTGGCGCTGGCACTTCGGCCGCGGCATCGTCCCCACCGTTGACAACTTTGGCCGCCTCGGGGAAAAGCCGTCGAACCAGCCGCTGCTCGATTGGCTGGCCCTCCGATTCATCGCCAACGGCTGGTCGATGAAAGCGATGCACCGCGAAATGATGCTCTCTGCCACCTACCAGATGAGCAGCGACTACAACGCCAAAGCCGCCGAAACCGACCCCGAAAACGTTCTCCTCTGGCGCATGCCGCGGCGGCGTCTCGAAGGCGAAGCCATTCGCGACGCCATCATGTCCACTTCCGGCGCTCTCTCCCACGATCATCCCGGCGGCTCCATCCTCTCCTACAAGGACCGCCAGTACGTCGCCAACACCGCCAAGGGCTCGACGGTCGACTACGACCGCCCCATTCGAGCCATCTACGTCCCCGTCCTCCGCAGTTCCCTCTACGAAGTCTTCCAGGCCTTCGATCTGCCGGATCCTGCCGCCTCGAACGGTGACCGGGATTCCACCGTCGTCGCTCCGCAGGCCCTCTTCATGATGAACAGCTCCGTCATGCTGCAACAGTCGCGCCGCCTGGCCGAGTTCCTCCTCGCGCAAAAGGATCTCGACGACCCCGCCCGCATCCGCCTCGCCTATGAACGCGCCCTCTCCCGGCCGCCCTCTCCCGGCGAAATCGACAGAGCCCAAACCTTCATCGCCCAAATCCAGCCGGACTGGGCCAACGATCCCGTCAAAGCCTGGCAGAGCTTCGCCAAGTCCCTGCTCTCCTCAAACGAATTCATCTACTTGAACTAACGACGACCATGACCCGCCGCCAACTCCTCCACTCCGCCTCCGCCGGCTTTGGCTCTCTCGCGCTCTCCGGCCTGCTCGGTCTCGAACAGGCTCGCGCCGCGGCCTCGGACCCGCTCGCCGTCCGTGCGCCCCACTTCCCTGCCCGCGCCAAGCGCGTTATTTTTCTCTTCATGCACGGCGGCCCCTCGCAGGTCGATACCTTCGACTACAAGCCGCTACTCAAGCGCGACCACGGCAAGCCTCTGCCCTTCGCCCGCCCCAAGGTCGTCTCGAGTGAAACCTTCAACCTCCTCCAATCCCCTTGGGGATTCAAGCAGTATGGTCAGTCCGGCGCCTGGGTCAGTGACCTGTTTCCGGAACTCACGAAGTGCGTTGACGACTTGTGCTTCATCAAGTCAATGCACGGCTCCAACTCGCGTCATGGCGGCGCGTTGCTCGAACTCCACACGGGCTCGGATACGTTCATCCGTCCGGCGATGGGCTCCTGGATCACTTACGGCCTCGGCACGGAAAACTCAAACATGCCGGGCTTTCTCACCATTTGCCCTACGCAGAGCCATGGCGGCGCGAATAACTTCGGCTCCGCCTTTCTGCCCGCTCCCTACGCCGGCACGGCCATCGGCTCCGTTGGCATTCCCGCCCGCGACGCCCGCATCCCGTTCATCACGAACACAGAAACGCCGCGAGCCATCCAACGCAAAGAGATCGACTATTCGCAGGCGCTCAACCGGCAGCAGCTTGCGCTCACCGGCCCGGACCGCGCGCTCGAAGGCCGGATCGAGTCGTTTGAACTCGCTTTCCGCATGCAGGCCGAAGCGCCGGATCTGCAGGATCTCGGCCAGGAGTCCGAGGCGACCAAAAAGCTCTACGGCCTCGACAACCCGATTACGGAAGACTTCGGCCGCCAGTGCCTGATGGCCCGCCGGTTCTCGGAAAAAGGCGTCCGCTTCGTTCAGGTGTCGCACACCTACAAGTGGGACCAGCACGAGCACCTCAAGCGCGACCACGCGCAGAATGCGGCCGAAGTGGACAAGCCCATCGCGGGCCTGCTGCAGGACCTCAAGTCCCGCGGCCTCCTCGAGGATACGCTCGTTCTCTGGGGCGGCGAGTTTGGCCGGACGCCCACGGCGCAGGGTTCGGACGGCCGCGACCACAACCCGGAAGCGTTCACGATGTGGATGGCCGGCGGTGGCGTGAAACCCGGATTATCGTACGGGGCGACTGACGACTACAGCTACTACTCGGTCGAAAACAAGGTCCATTTCCACGACCTCCATGCGACCATCCTGCACTTGTTGGGTCTTGATCATCTCAAGCTGACCTACAAGTACGCCGGCCGCGACTTCCGCCTTACTGACGTGCACGGGAACGTCGTGAAAGGCATTTTGGCTTAAGCCGCAGCAGATCCTGTTCAATCCGGTCGCCGATCCGGTCGGCGCGTTTCTCGTCTTCCCAAAGGCGGCGCAGGGAGATCGCGGCCATACGGATCAGAACGTCATCGGTAGGAATCGTTTGGTTGGAAGGCATTGCATTTTCTCCTAACCCTAACGCGCCAATTCCTTCGAAAACCGATCACGCGCCCTCGACAAAATTTTCGCCGCATGGCAGTGAGCCACGCGGCCCTCGCACGTTCGGGGGACCTCTGAAACGGACCGGCGGCCCTGGGCACAGTTCCATCGAGGTGACCCTATGGCTAAGAAAGGACCGCAAGATCCGAACGCCCGCCGGCCCAAACCGGCCACAGAGAATGAAGACGCGACGCCCGAGGTCGCGGAGACCACCGATCCAACCCAACACAGCAAACTGGATCCTGGTCTGAGAATGATTGCCATGACCGCCGCCACGGAGATGGCGGAACTCGACTCCGAGTCGGCCTTCAGCGTCGCTGCGTCCACGGCAGCTCCGCCAGAAGTGAGCTTGTTCGTCCAGTTCACTGGCGACATTGCGGAGATCGAAAAGGCCGGATTCCAAACCCGCACCGTCGCTGGCGATGTCGCCTGCGGCGATATCGCTGTCAGCCAACTCGCCGCCCTCGAAGCCATCCCCTCCATCACCCGCATGGAAGTCTCGCGGGTGATGAACAACGAACTCGACCTCGCCGCCGCCGATGTCCGCGTCGCTCCGGTCCACACCGGGCCGCCGGGCCATCGCGGCGCCGGCGTCATCGTCGGCATCATCGACTCCGGCATCGACTATCGCCACCAGAGTTTCCGGGCGCCAGACGGCCGTTCCCGCATCCTCGCGATTTGGGATCAGGGCCTCGGCCGCGTTGGCACGGAAACCTCACCCGCCGGCTTTGGTTACGGCGTCGAATACCAGCAAGCGCAGATCAACACAGCGCTCGCCGCCGCCAACCCACTCGCCATCGTCCGGCATCAGGATTCGGCCGGCGCGCAGTTCCACGGCACCCACGTCACGGGTATTGCCGCCGGTGATGGCTCCGTCGCCGGACAAGGCCGCCCGGCGTTCACCTTCGTGGGGATCGCTCCGGAAGCCGACATCATTGTCGTCGCTAACAACCGCGGCCGCGCGGCTGGCGAGCGCGGACTCGGCGACTCGGCCGATACCCTCGACGCCGTCCGCTATATCTTCAACTTCGCCCAGTCCCTCGGGCGCCCTGTTGTCATCAACCAGAGCCAGGGTGACAATGTCGGTCCGCACGACGGCACCAGCCTGCTCGAGCGTGGTCTCGACAACCTACTGGGCGGCGCCGGCCGGGCATTCGTGAAGTCGGCGGGCAACGAGGGCGCCCGCAACCGTCACGCCAGCGGCACGTTGACGGCCAGTGGCGTCCAGACCGTCCAGTTCAATGTGCCTGGCGGAGTGCCGCAGGTCACCATCGATCTCTGGTATCGCGGCGCGGACCGCATCGGCGTGGCCGTCACTCGCCCTGGCGGCGTACCCACCGCCAACGTCAACCCACCCGCCTCCACGACCATCAATTTGCCGGGCGGCAACCAGTTGTTCATCGACTCCTCGCTCAACGACCCCGGCAACGCTGACAACCGTATCTTCATCACGATCTCCCGTGGTACCTCGGCCCAGGTCCAGTCCGGCAACTGGTCGCTGACCTTGCGTGGCAACACCATCTCCTTCGGCCAATGGGACGCTTGGATCCAACGGAACTCGGGCAGTCAGTTCCTGGCGCCCTTCGTGAACGCCGCGCGCACCATCTCCGTTCCCGGCACGGCGCGGGAGATCATCACTGTCGGCAGCTACATTACCCGCGGAGCTGGCGTCGGCGCCATCTCCAGCTTCTCGAGTCTTGGACCAACCCGCGACGGCCGCCCCGCTCCCACGCTCTCAGCGCCCGGACAAACACTCTTCTCCGCCAACGTCACCACGGCCGCCGATCAGTATCAAGGCATGATGGGTACCTCCATGGCCGCACCCATGGTGACCGGCGCGGTCGCACTCATGCTGCAACGCCGGCCCACGATGACCGCCGAGCAGATCCGCAACTGCCTCATCAGCTCCGCGCGATCGGATGCCAACACCGGCGCCACGCCGAACAACGCCTGGGGGGCGGGTAAGCTGGACGTTCAGGCCGCCTTCGCCTGCGCCGCCCCAGAGATCCGGCGTACCCTCCTGCCCCCGTGCACCATCCGGACGCTCACACCCTCCTGCACCCTCCGGACCGTTGCTCCACCGTGCAACATTCAGACCCTGGTGGCCTCGCAGTGCCTGCCCCGCACGGTGACTCCGCCTTGTGTGATCCAATCCGTCACGGCGCCTTGCCCCATCCAGACGCTGGTTGCCCCGTGCAACATTCAGACCGTCGCCCCGGCCTGCGGCTTCCAAACGCAGAACCCGGCCTGCTTCCCAACCCAGACGCTTTCCGCCGGATGTGGTGTGCTAGTGCCGAATCCCACCGTGGTCGTCAACCCGGGCACCAATCCCGCGGTCCTGACGGCTCGGTCAGGGCAAAGCGAGGCCACGGAGACTTGGCAGGCGGCAACCGCCAACGCGGATTGGACCGCCGATTGGTCCACCACCGCGCCGGAGAGCGGTCCGGCCGATCCTCCGGACGAAGACGGCATCATGTCCTTCTGGTACGGCAACCCCGGCTACTAGAGGAACCGCATGATTCCCCAGGAACTCGTCTCCTATCTCGCAACTGCGGGGCTTCTTTCGAAGCCCTGCAGTTGCCTGATCCTTCACGCAGTAGACCGCTCCAGTTCCCACTCCGTCGTCGAACTTAAGCTTCGGAGTGGGGAACACTGGATCGTCAAACGAGCCCGAGAGCGCCGGGAGTCACCCGGCGCCCCCACCCTGGGCGCGGAGTTCGCCGTTTATGAACTCGCCGCCTCGACCCCCGCCCTCGCCCGCCTGCTTCCAGAGTGCCTTCACCGCGACGAGGCTACCCAAACTCTCGTCGTCCGTGCTGCCGGGGAAGCGTATCGCCCTGAACCCGGTGGAGCGGCTGCCTTGGGCATCGATCTCGCGGCGCTCCACCGCGCCACGGAAGCCAATCTTCACCTGCCGATGCGCCGGCCCTGGATCCTGGATGTATTGGAGCCCTATGGCTTTCAAAATCCGGCCACCGGCGCCCTCATTCCAGATCGCTCCGCTGTGGCAGCTCGTCTGCGACTCCTCGGCGCGGCCATTGAAACCACCTGCCTCGTGCACAATGACTTGAAGTTCGATAACTGCGTCCAGCAGGACCGCGTCCGCCTGATCGATTGGGAGATCGCCGGCTCCGGCGATCCGGCCTGGGATGTCGCCGGCATCGTTCAAGACCATCTGAAACTGGCCCTGCAAGGCGCCGGCGGCCAGGAAGCCCTCGCGGCCTTCCTCCGCGCCTATCTGGATCACTACGCCCCTTCTGATCCTCGCGCCTTCCGCATGCGCCTTTCTGGACTTGCCGCCGTTCGCCTGCTGCAGAGCGCCCATGAAGTGGCTTTGGCGGGCGGCCCCGTCCCCATCGCGCGCCGCATGGCCGACCACGCGACTGGGCTGCTCAGTGCCCCCGAAAGCCTTTTCGCGGTCTACCGGAGCGCCGCTTGAACTTCCGCGAACAACTCTCCGGCGCCGCTCGCCTCGCGGCCGCGGTAGCGCCCGAGCTCCGGGCCGCGGCACTCTACGCGGAGTGGTACGCCCCAGCCCGCCGTGGCACAGCGCCGCGCCTCAGCCCGCCGGTCGCGCTGGCCCACTATCGCGCCGCCGATGCCAATGGCCTGCGCTTCACTTCCGGTTGGCAACCCGCCGGATGGGACCCGTCCTCTGGCCACTCGGTCGTCCGCCGCGGCGAACAGATGCGCATCATCCATCCCATCGACTTTTGCCCCGTAGGAGGCCAAGTGGCCGAGCGCACGGAGTCCACCGAACTGGCGGGCTGGTGGGCTGCGTTCGTCCCCCCCGCGCCGGAAGGTGAGGCCGCCGTCCGCGTCTATTGGGCCGTGCAACCGGAGGCCGTCTTCCGCCTCATTCGCGCCATTACCGAACAGATGCCCCCATCCGCTCGCTACGCCGTCAAGGCGCCGCTCGACCTCCACCGCTGCCTTCGGCCGGACGGCGTCGTGCTCTATCTCGAACGTCACCGCTGGAACGATCTCGCCGCGGCTCTCCACTCCATCGCAGAGTGCGCGGCGCCGTGGCTCCACGCTTCGCATCCTGCATTCACGTTGCCGCTCGCCCCGGGCATTTCGCTCGCGGAGGACGTGCCCGGCGAAAGCTTCGGCGGGCAACGCTGCCGTTGGCTTGCCGAAGCCTTTACCAGTCACACGGACGAATCGGCGATGCGGGCCGCGGCGTTGAGTCTGCTGGAGCAACGAGGCGTCAGCCTGGAAACGCCGTATCGAAATCCCGGCAGCCAACAGGAGTACCCATGGTGAACCCTGTCGCCGCCGAAATGGCCGCGAGGATTTTGGCCCTGCCGCCGCCCGCATCCGGGGACTTGTACGAGGGCGCGGCGGGTATCGCCGTCTTCTTCGCTGAACTCGCCGGACGCGACTCGTCGTATCGGGCGCCGGCCCTGCGTTTTACCGAACAGGCCGCCGCGTGGGCCGCGGCGAACGGCGCCTTGCCCGGTTTCCATGGCGGCGCTCCGGGAGCCCACTGGGCCGTCCGTCGAGCCTGTCAACTCCTCGCTGACTCCCCGCCAGCCGTGCCCGTTCTCGAGCCCGGTCCCGGGCGCGGCGATATCGTGGCGGGTGATGCTGGAACTCTGATTGCATTCATAGCGCTCGGTCTGCGGCAGCAGGCGGCAGTCATCGCTCATCGCATCCGCTCGACCGGCGGCGAGACGGCGTTGGGCCGCGCTTGGCCTGCCAGTCATCCCGCGCCCGGCCTCGCCCACGGCGCCTCGGGCGTAGCGTGGGCCCTGCTCGAGGCGGACCCCGGCCATCCTTCAGCCCATGAGGGCTTCCTCTTCGAACGCGCCTGGTTCGATCGGCCGGCGCGCACCTGGCGGTCGAATCAGCCACCGCACGGAACGGTGCCGCTCTCCTGGTGCCACGGGCTTACCGGCATCGCCCTTACGCGTCTCCGGGCGTTCGTCCTCACCGGGCGCCCCGAGTGCGGTGCAGAGGCTGCAGTTGCCGCCGCCTGGCTGTCTGCTTCCGCCGAGCGAGTTCTCGCCGGGAGGCCCGAGGCCTGGGAAGAGCGCAACAGTTCCGTCTGCCACGGGATCGCCGGCACGGTCGATGCTCTGCTGTATGCCGGACAAATCCTCGCGGATACGAGGTACATTCAATCGGCGCAAAGGCTCTGGTCCGCCGCGATCGCCACCGGCACATGGCTCTGCGGCACGGAGGATCAAACGCCCGACCCCGGCTTTATGCTGGGCTACGCAGGCATCGGGCTGATGGCGCTCCGGGTTGAAGCGCCGGAGGTCACGCCGCCCCTGGGCCTCTGGCCCACCGGCTACTCGACATCCGAGTAGTTAGTTGGCTCCTCGCCCGGCGATTCCATGTACAGCGGAGCCGAAGCTTCCACCGACAAGACAAAGGCCTCATCCGTAAGTACAGGCAAGACGGCCGGATCGGCGTCGGCGGTGAGAACGTCCCCCGCCAGCGAACGGACGCGAACGCCCAAATCCGCTAACCGCGAGAGTTCCGCATCACTCGGTTCCGCCCGCAGCCGCAGCATCAGCCCGACGGAATCCGGGAGATTGTCCGAAGTCAATAAGTGCCGGGCCGGTGCAGAGAGTTTTGTAAGATCGGGCATAGATCCTCCGGCCTAAGTGTACCGCTTGCGGGGCCGCCCACCAAGGGCAGACCTAGCGCTACCGCGGCCCGGGCGGCAAGTGTTGTTCCACGTACCGGGCGATTAGGCGGTAAATATGAAGCGTAGTGCCTTTCCCCTCCGAAATCGAGTGCGACCGGTTGGGATAGTCCATGTAGTCGAACGGCTTACCTAACTCAATCAGGCGGTTGACCAGCTTTTGCGTCCCCTGGATATGCACGTTGTCATCGCCAGACCCGTGCACCAACAGCAACTTTCCCCGGAGACCTTCGGCGAAGTTGATCGGCGATCCACTCCGGTACCCCTCCGCGTTCTCATCTGGTAGCCCCATGTAGCGCTCCTGATAAATCGTGTCGTACAGCCGCTGGTCCGGCACCGGCGCTACCGAGACTCCCACCCGGAACAAGTCCGGGGATCGGAACAGCAGGTTCAACGTATTGGACCCGCCCCCGCTCCAACCCCAGACCCCCACCCGCGACAGATCGACATAACTCCGCGCCCGGGCCAACGCCGTCACGGCCTCCGTCTGCTCCTGCGCCGAAATCACCCCCACCGCGCCATAAATTGACTTCCTCCATGCCCGGCCCTTCGGCGAAGGTGTACCGCGATTGTCGAAACTCGCCACCAGGTAACCCTCGGCAGCCAAAGCCCGATGGAACATTCCGCGGGCCCCTGGCCAAGCGTCCACCACCGTCACCCCGGCCGGCTCCCCGTACACATGCACCAGCAGCGGATACTTCTTCGCCGGGTCGAACGCCCGCGGCTTAAGTAGCCACCCATCGACCACCGTGCCATTATCCAGGTGAAGTTGCAGAAACTCCACCGGCGGATCCAGCGCAGACGCGGTATTCGCCCGCAGTACCGCGTTGTCCTCGAGGATACGGGCCTGCTTATGATCCGGCAGACTCACCAGGTCCACGATGGGCGGCCGATCAAAACGCGAGTGGGTATGGAACGCCCATCGGCCATCAGGGGAGATGTCGTAAGCATGCGTCCCCAGTTGATCCACCGGAGTAAGACGCACCGCCGGGCCGGGACGGTCCGCGGAGGAACGGTAAAGATATCGTTGCGTCGCATTCTCGGGCGAAGCCGTATAGTAAATCCAATCGCTGCCGGGAGACACCGTTTCCAGGGACACAATATCGGCCTCGCCCGGCGTCAGCAGCACCGGTGCGCCCCCGTCGCGGGGGACGGCATAGGCATGGTTCCACCCATCGCGCTCGCTCAACCACAAAAGGCTCTTGCCCTTATGTAGCCAGTCGAACCCGCTACCCTGAGCGCCCCGATGCTGTACGTCGACCCACGCAGCGTCCTGATCCTCAAAGATCAGCCTGGCCACGCCGGAGCGGGGATCCGCCACGAACACCTTCGCAATATTCTGCAGCCGATTGAGTTGACCAATCGCCAACCCCCCTCCGTCCGCGAGCCACTCAATCCGGAAGATGTAGTGTTCGCGGGGATCGCCGGGAACTTGCATCCACCGGGGTGTGCCGCCCTCTGCGGCGATCACCCCCACTCGCACCGCGGAGTTCTTCGTTCCGGTCTTCGGGTAGGGGATGTTGGTCACTTTCGGGTAGAGCGCGCTGGTGTTGTCAATCAGCGCGAACTGCTCGACGCCGGTAACATCGAACTGCCAGAACGCAAGGCTCTTGCCGTCCGGCGCCCAGCGAAAACCGTCGCGGACGTTCAACTCCTCCTCGTATACCCAATCGGAAGCGCCATTGACCAACGAGGCTGACCCATCGGTCGTCAGCGCGCGAACGGCGCCACTCGTCAGGTCTTCGACATAGAGGTTGTTGGCTCGGACGTATGCGGCGCGGGAACCATCGGGCGAGAACTTGGCGAAGCTCAACGAAGAAGCCGGCGCATCGCCTCCGAGTTTCTTCAGGGACCCGGTCGCCCGATCCAAGACCCAGTAATCACCGCGCGAATTCGTCCGCCATACCTTGCGCGATTCGGTATAGATCAGCAGGCGCTTGGCGTCGTTGCTCCAATGATAGTCATCCACGGTAAGTGGCTTCGACGCTTTGGGCGGCGTCAGTTGCCGATGGGAAACCAGAATCGACCGTTTGCCGGTGGCCGTTTCATACTCGACGACTTCCTTTGCCCCATCGGTCGACGGCGCCGTTTCGAGCGTCGTGAAGGCCGCGCCGCCACGGATCCAGCGGGCCGGTCCGAATCGCTTCGGCTGCAGGGCGGGCGAATCGAAGATGCGTTGTAACCGCTGATCTAAATCTTCCGAGGCGGCCAGCCCCCATGGCAATAGGCCGAGAAAGACAACCGCAGTGAAGCTGGGCGCACAACGAAGCATTGGGGCATCCTACCAGACCGGCAAATAGCAAAGGCCCGAGTCCCCCCTCGCGGAGGGACGCGGGCCTCGTGGGATCAGACTCAGTTAGAACTGGAACCGGCCAATGATCAGCAGGTTCGAGTTCGCGGTCCCGATGTCGGAGAATGCGCCGCGGGTCCCGCTGCCGATCCGGGCAAACGCCCCCGGCTGGTTCGCGTTGAAGGAACCGTTAGGGTCGCCATACTGCGGCTGCTTGAACGGCATGTTGTTCCCGTCCAAACGGATCTGGAAGCGATAGCGCTCCTTGAGCGTCCACCACTTGGCAATGGAGAACTGCGTCCACGCCAAGCCCGGACCTTCAAATACGTTGCGCCCCAGGTTCCCTGCGGTGAACGCAGCCGGATAGGCAAACGAGTTGAAATTGAGATATGGGTTCTGCGCTTGCGTAGGGAATCGGTTATCGCCGAGGGTCCAGTTCTGCACCTGCGCATCCTGATGCGAAGTCAGGATATTCGGCCGCGATTCGCCTGGCAGATAGCGGTTCGGACTGCCCGCAAACGAAACGTTGAACGGCGGACCGGATTGCAGGGTCTGCGTCAGCGTAAATTGCCAGCCGCCCAGAACCGCGTTGGCCACGCCGCCCGTGTTCATGAATTTCCGGCCCCGGCCGAACGGCAGGTCATACGACATTACGGTTACGAATCGGTGCCGCACGTCGTAACTCGCACGCGCCTTTTCGAGGCGCCGGTTGTAGTACGTGATCCCGTTATCGCCCGTCTCTCCTTCGTTCTCGGTGATCGTCTTGCTCCAGGTGTAGAAGCTGTTAAACATCAAACCAGCCGACATCCGCTTCTCTACCCGTACCGTCCCCCCGTGATACGAGTTGTGACCAAAGTTCGAGAACAGCCGGATTTCGCCAAAGTGCGGATACGGCAAATAGTTTTGCACCCCGGTGAAAATAGTATTGAGCGTGGCCAGGTCGCGGGAAACATCCAGCGGCAGTACGTTCATGTTCCAGTTGTTGAGTAACCCAACGCCCGATTGGCCCTGATACTGTCCTTCCAACACCCAATTATCCCGGAAGCTCCACTGCAAGCCGCCCGACCAGCTGGTCACATAGGGCATCCGCATATTCGGATCCCACATGTGCGCCTGCCGCGCACTGAAGTTCGTACCCACAAACGGCACCGACCCATCCGGCTGCACATTGTACGTAATGTTCCCCGGCCCTTGCGACAGCCGGAATACATGGCGCGGATCGCCCACCGGAGCTTGCAGGTTTGCTGTCGCCAGATACTCCTGGAACATGCTGTTCCGGTCCGTGGCAAAAATGTCCTGATGGACTAAACCAAGCGAAGCGCGGAATACGATCTTCGGATGGAAATTCCAGGCTAGACCTAGGCGCGGTGCAAAGTTGTTGAGGTCCTTTCTCGCCAACGGGCCCGGTCGGTGAACAATCGCGCCCATGCGTCCGGTCAGCGGATCGGTTGCCGTCGGATCAAACTGCGACTGTTGTCCATACTTGGTCTGGAACGGGCTCTCGTAGGAATACCGGATACCCAGATTTAACGTAAGGTTCCGCAACGGCTTCCAGTCGTCCTGGAAGTAAGCTTGATGCGACCACCACCGCGGCAGCCAACTGGCGAAATCGCTGCTAAACGTAGCGCTGGAAACCGTTCCCAACAGGAACGACGCAAATGGATTGCCTGTGTTTGGAGTGAACGGCGCGGCCGTCGCGGTCCCGCCGCCAGTAAAGTTATACGTGCCGCCCGGAAGCGCCGAGGCCGTTGCGTTGTAACGCGTCCGCATGAGTTCATATCCGAACTTGATGGTGTGTTTGCCTGCCACCTTCGAAACGTTGTTCTGCAGCGTGAAGTCTTCGCCAATATTCTGGAAGCTTGGCAACGCGCCAAGGCTGTATCCGAAGTTAAACAGCGGGAACGTCTCGCCCGAAACATTCGGAATCCCCAACGTCTTCGCCCAGTCGCCTCCCCGCGTAATTGCCGTCTCCTTCAGAACGCGACGGTTAAACCCGACGCGGAACTCATTACTCACCGTCGGCGACAGAATCATCATGTCGGCAAACACCATGTTGTAGTGATCCACCAACTGCGGCTGCGCGTTCGGGTCAATGTCCAGCCACGCGAACTGCGCCTGATGGTCGCCCTTCCAAGCCCGGTGAATGGACTGCGAGTACCGGCCATAGGCCTTGTGGTTCGAGTTGAACTGATGGTCCACCTTGAAATCGATACGAGTACGGTAGATCTCCTTCGGTTGGTTCTGCACCAGATTCTCCGTCGGATTCGTCGCGCCGGGAATGCCGGCCTGGTTGGGTTTAGCAAACGGCGTCCGCCCCAGGAAGTTCACCGCCACAGGATCAAACAGCGAACGCGGAACAATGTTGCCAGGGAACGGATCCCGCACCCAAGCACCATTCTCCTGTCGCGTCGTGAACGGGTTATAGACCGGCAATACGCGGGGCGTGGTCTGGCCGCCGAACGAAAAGTCACCGTTCATCATGCCTTCCGTCGGCACGAAGGTCCGTGCCGATGCCGTACCGGCAATCTCGGCATGCCGCGCAATGCCGGCGAGGAAGAACGTCTTGTCTTTGCCGCGATAGAGTTTCGGGATGTTAATCGGTCCGTTGATCAAACCCGTCGACTCGTTGTAAGTGAACGGATTCGTTCGCGCCAGTTGTTCCAGGGCCGTCCGATGCACCATGTTCTTATTGATGTACCGGTTTTCCACCGCGCCGTGCAGTTGGTTGGTCCCGGACTTCATGACCATCGACATCAAGCCACCCGCCGAGTGCCCATATTCAGCCGGCATGCCCGTCGTATGAATCTTCACTTCTTCAAAGGCGTCCTGGGTGGGAGAGACCTGTTCGTTCGGGCCGCCGATGTTGCCGATGCCTGGCTCCTTGCCGTTCACGCCGTCGACCTGGTAGCCGATCGCGCGCGACCGCTGCCCCAGCACGTGGTACCCGTTCATCGAGTTCGTGCCCGGGTAGTAGTACATCATCCGTACGGGCCGCTTCTGGCTCACCGGGATTGCCACCAGGGTGTCGCCGGAAAGCACCAAGCCCGAAGCCGACGTCTCGGTGTCCAGCAGCGGAGCACCGCCGGAAACCTGCACCGTCTCCGTCACGCCGCCCAACTGCATCTCGATGTCGATACGCGGAATCTCGCCCGTGCGGATAGTCACGCCCTCCCGAACATACTTCTTGAAACCCGCCATTTCCACTGTAATCCGGTAGGTTGCCGGCGCCAGGTAGGGAATGTAGTAGCTCCCCTCCCCTGTGGTCATGACTTCGGAAGTGAATGCGGTTGCCGGGTTCACCACCACCACCTTTGCGCCCACGACAACGGCGCCGGTCGAATCGACTACGGTGCCTACTAGCGTCCCGGTTCCGGTCGTCTGCGCGGACAGGGCGCTAAGGCAGAAAGCAACGCCTATGGCCCATCGAGATATCTGGCTGGCAAAGGGTAACGACACAAGGTTCTCCAGTGAGTAAGAAAGGGTGAGGGTACAGCGCGCCGTAGTCCATCACATTCCCCGACCGGTGTCAACCGCCCAGACCCGGTAGGGTCGGCACCGTGTGAACAAGCAGCTTGTTCGGTTTGCGAGGGCCGAAGCGGTAGAAGCTTCTGCAGATTTCGTGGATTTGCTGCTTCCAGGCCCAGGGCGCAGACGGTCTATCCGGCTCCAAGTGGGCCGGGTGGGCGGCGATGGCGGTACGGGCCCGGCGCCTGCCGAAGACGGTCCGAGGTTCTAAACGAGCTCCAGTTCGCCATAGAGTCCTCCGGCGGCGCCCGCGGCGCGCACTAACGGCTAGGCGGGGCGGGATGGCCGCTTGAAGACGGGGAAGAAGGCCGGTTCTGGTTGGCTTCGGTCGGAGGAGACGGGTTGGCTTCGGTCGCTGGGCTTGTGGCTCGCTTGCGCTGTCTTTTCAACGACTTCGAGAGGGTTGGTGTCGCGCTTTTCCGTGGTTGGTTCGGGTGTTCCGGTGATGTATTCGATCCGGCGGCGCACGGGCGGCGGGGGCTGCGGATTGAACTTGCGGATCTGATTGAGTTCGCGGGAGCTCATGTTGATGATGCGGAGGAGCGTGACTTCTTCCTGCGGGAGGCGCTTGGTGTACTTGGTATCGATGACGCCGCTGTTGGCCGAGATCATGTCCATGTCGGCGGCATTTTTTCCGAGCAGTTCGTGGTCGTCGGCGTGGCGCACCTCGACGAGGCTCGCTTCCATTTCGAGGGTCTGCAGCCGGGCGTTGCGCAGGAGGCGCCACTGGGCGTCGATGATGCGCTGGACGATGGTGACTTCGGCGCGGCCGTTGGGTGCGATGGCGCGATTGTGTTCGGCGACCATTCCGCGGTACTCATTCGCGTCGTCGCAGGAGAGGACGGACACCCATGGGGAACCGCTGAGGTCGATGATGACGGTGCGGGAGCCGTTTTTGAGGCTGTTGAGACGGGAGGTTGCTTTCCCGGCATCGGTTTCGGGGCCGGTGCTTTTCTAAGCGTTCTAGCGGTTGATTTCGGCGCGGCGGGCCATTTTCTCTTCGGGGGATAGCTGGTTGGGCATGGAATTCTCCTGGGGAAAAAGAAAACGCCCTGACGGGGATGCCGGTCAGGGCGTTGTTTTCACTTTCTGATTGGAGTGTAGCAGAGGGGGACCAAATTTCCGGGGGTAGAGAGGGGGCAAAAAGCGGGGTCAATAGTAACGGAATGAGTGGGATGCGATTTATTTTCTTAGGTCGTTACGATGGCTTTTCGTCAATCGGCTTCGGAGCTTGTCCGGCTGGCCGACTGGGCGGCCGGCCTGGAAGTGTGAACGCGCTTTTGGTTTCGGGGAACCCGGCGACACGGAGTGGTCCGCACTCGGGGAACCGATTCGTGCCTAGCTGGAGGCGCCGCTACCCCAGCCGGCGTCTCAGCGTTCCATTGACAGGATAGATATCCCATCGTTGCCGCTTTTCGAGGCAGCGCAGTTTCTTGCGTGGAGGGAGCCTTAACGGGCCGCGAGCTTGCCGGTGAAGAAGGGCATGACGTGTTTTTCGATGCGGCCGGCGACGCCGTTGATGTGATTGCCGGGGTAGGTGGCAAAGCTATGCTCGATCCCGTAATTGGTGAGCAGGCGGCTGTATTCCTTTGAGCCACCCAGCAGCCCGTCGGCATCGCCGCAATCGAGGGCGATGCCCTTGAGTTGCTTCAGGCGAGGCACGTATTGATCGAACATCGCCACCGGGGCGTTCGCCGCCCAGCGGGCGAGAACGGAGGGCTGGGGTTCGCCATTCTTCGTGGGCAGGTCGAGGTAGAGAGGCGGATTCTTCGGGTTGGGGGCCCAGGCGGCCGAACTGGCGAGTTGCGCCTTGGTGCCGAAGTCGGCGGCGGCGATTTCGGAAAGAGCGGTGATCTGCTCCGCGCGCGAGGGGCGGGCCGGACCGCCGCCGGGGGGCAGCAGGCAGCAGGAGCTCATGGCGTAGACGGCGGAGAAGACGTCGGGGAACTTCATGGCGATGCGGAGTGCGCCGTAGCCGCCGAAGGAGTGGCCGGCCAGGCCGCGGCTGTTGCGCGTGGGCAGCGTGCGGTAGTGGGAGTCGATGTAGGCGACCAGTTCGCGGGCGATGAAGGTTTCCCAGTCGCCGGTGGTGACCGAGGAGGAATAGCCGCTGCCGCCGAAGACATTGAGGGCGTTGGGCATGACGACGATCATTTCGGCGGCTCCGGCGGCAGTGGCGCGGTCGAGGACTTGGGGCAGGTGGATCCAGTGTTTGCGGAGGCCGAACCACTGGTCATCGCTGTCGGTGAAGCCGTGGAGCATATAGACCACGGGGAAGCGGCGTTGGGGGTTCTTGGCATAGCTGGGCGGCAGGTAGACGGAGACGTCGCGGGTGGGCGAGTCGCCGATGAGGTTGCCTTCGAGGCTGCGGCCGTGGACGCGGAGGCGCTCGGCGGATCCGGTGGGCGGGTCGGCGGCGAAGGCCAGAGTGGTGAGGAGCAGAGCGCTGAGTCGCAGCATGGGTCGATGATACGCGATCGGAACGGTTGGGGGGGGAAGTGGCGACGCCCGACTCCAGACAGGCGGCTACGGGTCTGTCGTAGGTTGGGGGGGGGTGGTGTTACCAGGGCGCATTTCGCAAGAGATGGGGTGGCGGTCCTTGGCCGGCCGGACACTGAGGGTCTCCGCGATGCTGGCAGTCTCGGCCTTTCTGGCTGCTGGGCAGGCGATGGATCAGAAGCAACTTCCTCTATTGGACGCTGCGGAGTGGCGGGGCAACGCATGCCCCCAATGCCCGCTCCACTGCAGACGGTAGGGGCGGTATGGGCCCCGCAGAAGCAGCGGGTCCGCGACGGCTGCGAAACGGAGTTTCGGTTTCCGATCACCTACGCGGGGAGCACGGACAATGGCGCCGATGGGTTTGGGTTCGTTCTGCAGAAGTAGGGACCCCATTCTACGGCGGGCCATGGTTTCGCCGGCGGATTCGCCGTTGGGGATGGTGAAAAGGACGGGCAGAAGCCGGGCGTTGCCGCGGGCCTCGCGATCTTCTTCGGCGTTCACCGCAATGGCAGGGCAGGACCCTCCGATCGCTCCATCGCCGTTGGCACGCATGGAGCGTCTGGGCCCATCAGGTGGCCACCGGAAAGAATGGGCATTACTCGCCGCCTGGAAGTACGTCTAGAGTACGGGGCCTTTGCGACTAAAGCACCCCGCCGCGTGATAGGAGATGCGCCGGGCAAAACCGCCTCGGCGAGTCTAGTCTGCCGAACTTTTCTGCTCGGAGCCCAAACTGCGGAGGCCAAGCTAGCGCATGTTCACGCGTACTGGGTTTGCGTCGACGTCGCAGGCTTTCAGACTGAGATCCGATTCACCTTTTCCGGTTAGCGATGGCGGCAGCAGAACGTTGATTTGATCCAGTCCTGGGAATTGTCCCTGCGGCCCCGCGCTCTGCACCGGAGCGGCAACTCCGCCGATGAGGACGTTGACGCCCCACGCGCCGCATTCCCCCAAGCCGGTACCATAGAGCGTCAAGAACACCTGCTCCGCCGCATTGCCAACTTCGATGGCCATCGGGACACAACTTCCCGGGCCTTGTGCGCAACGATAGACGGGCTCGATAGAGCGGGTGCCGTCAGCCTTAACGCGCAGGACTTGTGCCGCAGGGACCCCCTTGCCATCTGCGTTCGCGGTGAACAGCGCCAGTGAAACTCGCCCCGCATTGATTATGCCCTGGGCGACGGTGCGGCCGTTTGAGATCACCGTGATAGTGCTGCTACTCCAGGGGAACTCACCGGAGGGCAGATAACTGCCCCATGGCACCGCCGGAATCAATGCATTGATCTGTCTCGGGGAGACGAAGAACAGCGATACGGGCCAGTCCTGGCCATTCACATCCGTCAGGATCACACTGGTTTCCCCCAGCATTGTCGGTAGTGCGGTTGAAGAGGCGGCTTCCGTGGAGGAACTCAGGCCATCTCCGAAGAGAGCGACGATTGATCGCCGCGCAATCCGGCCAGGCTTGAAACTCGCGGCGGAAACGATATCCAGACGGCCGGGTGGCGTGTTCGGAATCGTATTGCGGAAGAGCGTTATTTGCAGCTTACCAGTCTGGCGAGAGCTAGAGGTGTTGTCGGCGATGTTCTCGAGAAGTACGAGACGAGAGCGAGAGTTGCCGCTCGGTAGGACGGGCTGCAACTCCAGAAGCCTTGGCCACCTTACAACGGCCGACTCGCGAAACGTACCATCACCTTTGCCTAGAAGCAACCGGCCAATTCCTCCGTCCTCTTCACTTCCCTTGTATACGCTGACAGCGATGATGTCCGCCTTACCATCGCCGTCGAAGTCGCTGAGGGCGACGGCCCCGGGCCGGAAACCAGCCACAACGGTGGCTCTATCTCGAAAGGTGCCAGTTCCGGAGTTGGTAAGCAACTGGACTCGGCCATCGTCACACGCCACTATCAAGTCCGGTTTTCGATCTTCATTGATATCACCGGCGACTCCGGCCGTAATCGCTCTGCAAACGCCCGGATAGGACCCGAGCAGGTTCAAGCCAGCTGCCGACCCGGAGAAGATATCTACCTCGCCGTCAGAGCGGAGCATGGCAACGTCCTGGATCCCATCGGAGTTCAGATCTACGGCCATCATCCGCAAGACGTTCGAGGCGGCGAAACTGGCTACCCGCGTGAATGTGCCGGTCCCGCTTCCTCGATATAGGTCGAGTGTGCCTGTGCTGTTGTTCGCGACCACCGCGCCGATAGCACCGCTGCCCGTGAAGTCGCCCACTGCCAAGGCGAGTGGTAGTGTGTAGATGTCGCCGGTCATGGACTTTCCGATCGCCGTAGGGATCGGCGCTTCAAAACCGCCGTCGCCTCGCCCGAGGAGTACTGCCAGTTCATGACTCGAATCCAAGCTCTCGCGCCCGGTGGCGATCTGGCTGGCCGTGACTGCGACCAGATCCGGAATCCGGTCGGCATTCACATCCATGAGTGCGACGTCAAGCGGATAACCGGAGGCGAATACGAGTCGTCTCCTCCCGGACGAACCGTCGACGGTTACGATCGTCTGGCGATAGGGCAGCGCCACTGCGAAATCCTCCGTGCCGTCCCCGTTCAGATCCGCAACGTGCAAAGGAACTTTTCCGCTCCAGCCGAAAGCGATCGGCCCCGAGAATTGGGCATCTCCAGATCCAAAGGCGGCCACCACGGAAGCTGCGGAGAAACTGGCGAGCACCAGGTCTGGCTTGGCGTCTCCGTTAATGTCTGAGGTCACGACCTGGGATACATCTCCAAGACTTGAGACGCGGGCTACCGGCGCGAACGTCCCGTCGGCGGAGCCCAGCATGATCGATACATAGCCATTGTAGTAATGCCCGGCGGCCAGGTCTGGGAGACCATCACCATTGAAATCGCCCGTTGCAACGGTCAGCACGAGATCTGGATCCTTGGTCTCCGAATGTCTGGAGAAGCTCCCGTCGCCTTTTCCAGCCAGTATGGTGATTCCTTGGTTGGCGCATACTACGTCCGGAATCCCGTCCCGGTTGAAATCGACTACCGCCAAGCTCCTCGCATAGGAGCATTGTGGTGGGTTTTCGAGGAACCGGAACCCTCCCCCAACCGTTCCCATCAGGACGGCCATACTATCGGAAAATCGCGGTCCTACGACGACGTCAACTCTGCCGTCCCGATTCAAGTCGGTTAGCACAAGCGAACTGGGGTCCCTGGTCGAAAATCTCGGTCCGGACCGGAAGGTTCCGTCTCCGACGCCGAAAGAAATGCTGATCGCCTCCTCGAAAAGCAGCGCCAGATCCATGATGCCGTCCCCGTTCAAATCCGCTGCGTCGTAACTGCGGCCCAAGAGTTCGGAGGATTTCCGGAATTGGCCCCGCCCATCGCCGAGCAGGACGGTTGTGCTGGAGGACTGGGCCGCCGCCGCGATGTCCACAAAGCCGTCGCGGTTGAAATCCGCGGTGGTGACGCGAAGGAAATGACCCGACAGTATCGACTGGGAGAGCTCAAACCGGCCCCCGCCAACTGCGGTCAAAACATGAACGCCGACGGTTGAGGCAATCAGGACGTCAGGTAGACGATCCCCATTCACATCGGCTGTGGCAACACTCACTGGACTGCCAACCTGGTCGTCCACCGTGGTCGATGAGAACGGCCTGAACATTTCCGTTTGCGCCGATGCGGTCAGGGTCGCCGCCGCTAGCAGGAATATCCGGAAGAATCTATAATGCCGAGTTCGAAAACGATTGCGCATCATGTCTCCTTCGCCGAAAGTGTCGGTCGGCTTTCCGCGTACACAGTATCACCGTCTTCCATTGAGGAAAAGGCTTGGAAAGAACTCCTGAATCAACCGGCCACGGGCAAGGCAGGACGGAGACGGCAGGCCTTCCAGATCAACCGAGATCAATGGCCGGATGTGGGACAGTTCATTATCTCCGCCTACCGGAATCGCCCGGATGAAGTCGATTTTCCAACCCGACGTAGCCGGCTGGCGCAGGCCAGACGTTTCATCCACGTCCAGCCAGAATCCGTGCGATGCTCGTTGGGACCACATCATGAACTCGCTGGCGCTTCTTCCGCACCGCGGCTAGAGAGGAAGTGGTGAAGTTGATAGTGATCCAACGGAATATTTCGAATTGCGCCCGGAACTGCCATCAAGATGATGTGTTGGTTCGACTGCCGCACTGTCGCTGTACCGCCCTCTGCGCGCGGATTGAGAAGCCAAGCTTCTGCCCGTAAGGGACGATGGCTAGAAGGTTCCGCCCTTTGAGATTGACGGGGGCCGGGAGGCGCAGGGGCTCCTGAAAGATTCGCGAAGGTGGCGACTCACTCTACGCGATTGGGCGAAACGGCTGGAAGCTGATTTGCAGGCGGGTACCGGTGGCGAGGGCTAGCCTTTCCAGGGTTTGAGTCTACGGGTGGGTTCTCCCGCTTTCGAACCTGGCGATGACGGATTGGGTGGTTTTCATTCGCTCTGCCAATTGCTCCTGCGTCAGCCCAGCGGCGACGCGGGCCTGAATGATCGCGCGGGTCAATGCGTACTCCCCGGCAAATTCCTCGCGGGCCTTGCGGTACTGCTCATTCTGCATCCACTTACGGTGAAGCTCTCTTACTTGGGTCATGCCTTAATCTCCTTAGCCCGGTTCAAGGCCAGCTTGATTTCCCGGTCCGGCGTGGCCTCGCTCTTCTTGATGAAAACACGAACGACGACTCTCAGGCCGACTGGCGTCCCGGAAAGCGCTCGCAAAATCCTATCGCGCCCTTTGAGACGCAGTTCCTAGAGCGGGCCGCGCACGTGCTTGATCTGGGCTCTCGGACTATCTCTAGCACAGACTCCTCGATCAGTTCTGTAATGTAGACAAAGCGCGCGAGCATATCCACGGGAAGCTCCGACAACTCCGCATCGACCCCATCATGCAGAGTCTCTACGGTCCAGTCCATGGCCAGCCAAGGCAGTATCGCGTTTCGCCATTAACGGGCCTGTCTCCCGGAATGGGCGGGACACCACGCTCGCTGTTGAGGCGGTCGAACTTGCCTTGGCTGGCTCCGAAGCGGTCGGGCTTCGTTCCCGTTCTGTCCCGCATCGCGACAAACACGGCTGCAATCCGGGTCCCTTCGCCAAGTTGGTGGTGGCGGCTTTCTGCATCTTTATTTGAGCTTCGCTGGCTAGGATCAGTGGTAGGTCGCGTGGACCGCGTCCGAATGGCCGCTCCCGTAACCGGTAAAAGGAGACGCCGCCGATCATTGCAGCCGCTTGTAAAAGACTTCCACCTCCAATAAAGTGCCCTCAATCGGGAGTTGAATTCCAGCGTCGCCGCTGGGATCTCGTTGGTCTGCTGCAGGCTCGTGACTGGGCCAGCCTAGTCAGCTATCCGGCGGTCCAGAAACGCGGGGATGTCGCGTGAGCCCTGGGTCACGGCCACGATTTCGACGGGACGGCGTTTGTCGCGATAGATCACAAGATACGCGCCGACCGGCCAGAATAACAACGGATGTGGGGTGAGATCGGTGCGCGTATGACCCATGCCGGGGGAGCGCCCAATCGCCTCGAACGAATCGAACAGTCGTCCTATCCACTGGTCGGCAGCATCGACATTCTCGGCCGCGATGTATTCCCAGATATCGTCAAGATCGGCAGCGGCGCCCCTGCCGAGAACGTAGCCGATCATGCGCCGGACTTACGGCGCAGTTGAGATTTGCGCTCCAGCTTGGCGCGGGCAACCTCCGGAGAGATCGTTTCCCCTTGGTCGAGGGAGTCGAGCCGGCGTCCGAGTTCTCGATTGAACGCCGCGAGCCGAGCTGCGCGCGCGGCATCGTGTTCCTCCAGTAAACGGAGGGCCTCGCGGACGACCTCGCTGGCTGAATTGTAGCGGCCCGATGCTACCTTCTTGCTAACGTAGGTTTCCAATTCGGGAGTGAGGGAGACGTTCATCGAGTGTCCTACTTCCCACGCTAGACACGATAACGAAGATTGTCAATCTGTAGCATTGAGGCGCAGCACCCTCCTTGACGGGTTGCCGCTAGATGCTGAGGCGATCCAGCTTGCCTTGGCTGTCTCCGAATCGCTCGGGCTCGACTCCCATCCGGTCCAGCATCGCGACGAATAGGTCCGCCATTGGGGTCCCCTTTGCGTAGCGGATGTGACGGCCTCCCTTAATCTTTGCGTTCGCTCCTCCCGCCAGGATGAGCGGGAGGTCGGCGTGGTCGTGGAGGTTCCCGTCCGAGATTCCGCTGCCGTACGCAATCATCGAGTGATCAAGGAGCGTTCCGTCGGTCTCCTTGATTCCTTTTAGTTTGTTGAGGACGTAGACCAGGGACTGCACGTGGTAGCAGTTGATCCGGGTGATCTTCTCGATCTTGTCCCGGTCCCCGGTGTGGTGCGTCAAGCCGTGGTGGCCCTCCGGGATGCCGATCTCCGCTCCGTACGCTCGCGGGCTCTGCTCAATGCTGAAGAGGAGGGTCGCAATTCTGGTTTGGTCGGTCTGGAACGCCAGCACCATCAGGTCCAACATAAGGCGGGCGTGCTCGCCGAAATCGCTCGGGACACTCGTCGCTGGCGGGCTCAACGTCACCGCTGCCTTGGGCTCGCGGCTCGCTTTTTCGGTGGTCTGGATTCTCGTTTCAATTTCGCGGACGGAGGTGAGGTATTCGTCGATCTTGTGCTTGTCGGAGCCACCTAGCGCGGCGCGGAGCTGGCGGGCTTCGTCTAACACGCCATCGAGAATGCTCTTCTCATACAGCTCTTGGCGGCGGCGCTCGGCGGGATCCTTGCCCAGGTCTAAGCTGCCGAAGAGGCGCTCGAAAACCGCCCTCGGGCGGACCTCCGGGGGGAGGGGCGTCGTGGGGGTCTTCCACGAAAGAGTGTTGCTGTAGGTGCAGCTGTACCCGTTGTCACAGTTGCCTCCCTGGACCCCTTCTTCACAGCCGAGTTCGAGCGAACGGAAGCGGGTGACGCCGTCCATCTTCTGGGCCGCGATCTGGTCTACCGACGTGCCGGCGAGCACGTCCTTGCCCGCGCTCTTCTTGGGGTGGGTAGAGGTCAGGTAGGCCGCGCTGGCGCGGCCGTGGTCGCCGGGGCCGTCGCCGAGGGCGCGGCCTCCGTTGCAGTCCAGGCCGGAGAGAACTAGGAGCTCCTTGTGGAATGGGGCGATGGCTTGGGTGATGCGGGGCAGATGGGAGGGCAGGAGGGCCCATTCGCCGGGGCCTTGGCCGGTGCGGGGCGTCCATTCGTCCATCACGATGCCGTTGGGCACATAGAGGAACGCCATGCGGGTGGGGGCGGCGGGGGGCATGGCTTCGAGCAGCGGGAGGGCGAGGGCGGTGCCCATACCGCGGAGCAGGGAGCGGCGGGAGAGGGGTTTAACGCGTGGCATGGAGCGGGGCTTCCTTTCTTCTCTTCTGAAATGGTTCGCTTTCCACAATCGCCAGGACCAGGGCTGAGAGCTTGTTGCCGTTGGCGGCGAGCTTTTGTTGGAGCTGGTCGACGGTGGGTTGGTCCGAACGCTCGACGCCGCGACCTAGGGCGAACGTCAGGAGCTGCTCGGCGAAGTGGCGGGTGAACTGGGCGGACTGGCGGCGGAGGATCTGTTTGAGTT
>LNFE01000229.1 GCA_001464575.1 Acidobacteria bacterium Ga0077553
ACACCCTCAAATTCGGCGGCAACATCGAACACGCCCAGCAGAACAACTTCGACCAGATCATCATCGGCAACGTCCCCGGCGGAACCAACAACCAGAACGGCCGCTTTGAATTCCTCGATAGCGGCAACCCCCAGTCCACGGGCCTCGCCGTTGCCAACGCCGCCCTCGGCGTCTTCAACTCCTATGGCGAGATCGGCCAGCGCGCCTATACCCTGCTCCGCTCCCATGCCTTTGAAGGCTTCTTCCAGGACACTTGGCGCGTCAACCAAAAGCTCACCCTCGAACTCGGCCTCCGATACTCCTGGTATCAACCCTGGTTCGCCGTCTGGAACGACATCGCTAACTTCGACGCCCAAGCCTACGATCCCGCCCGGCGCACCACCGTCAACCCCACCACCGGAGCCGTCACCGGCGGCGACCCCTACAATGGCATCGTCCTGCCCGGCGCCGGCTTCCCGGATTCGGCCCGCGGCCGCATTCCCGCCGAACTGGTCCCGAACGTCAATCGCCTCTTCTCGAATCAGCCCCGCTCCCTGATCAACGACTCCCAGGGCGCCTTCGCCCCCCGCGTGGGCGTCGCCTACCGCGTCGCCAAGGGCACCGTCATCCGTACCGGGTTCGGCGCGTTCTATCACCGCACGCTTTTTCTCTCCTCCTCGCTCTTCGGCAATCCGCCCCACCAGTTAACCCAAGGCGTTACCAACGGCAGCGTGGACGCCCCGGGCGGAGCCACCCGCCGCGAGTTCCCGTTTCAAGTCCGCGCGCTCGACCGGGTTTACGCCTACCCCACCGCCTACACATACTCTTTCTCCCTCCAGCGCCAACTTCCCCTCTCAGTCCTGCTCGACCTCGCCTATGTCGGCAAGAACTCCATCAACCTCCGCCGATCCCGCAACCTGAATCAGCTCCCCGTGGGCACCGTGCAGCGTAACCCCGGTGTTAACCCGGATGCCCTCCGCCCCTTCCACGGCCTCGGTCTCATCGACTGGGCCGAGCACACCGGGCGGGCCAACTACCACTCCTTCCAGCTTTCGGCGGATCGCCGCTTTTCGAATGGCTTCGGCTTCGGGCTCTCCTACACCTGGTCGAAAAACATCGACAACACCGCCACGCCCTGGGACGCCTACAACATGGAAATCACCCGCGGCCTCTCTTCGCTCGACCGTCCCCATCTGCTCAACCTCAACTTCATCTACGAACTGCCCCTGTTCCGGTCGAACCGCTATCTCGGCGGCTGGCAAGTCTCCGGCGTGATCTTCTATCGTGCCGGTAATCCGCTTTCCGTCCTCGACGCGACCGACACCGCCGGCGTCGGGCCCGGCTCCGGCGCCCAGCCCTGGAACGTCACCGGCTCCACCGAGGTGACCGGAGAACGCGGCATCAATCTGCCGTGGTTCAACCGCGACGCCTTCTCCCGCCCCGCGGCCGGAACCTTCGGCAACGCCGGGGTCTCCATCCTCCGCGGGCCGTCGTTCCAGAACTGGGACGCCGCGCTGTTCAAGAACTTCCGCCTCACGGAGCGGTTCAACGCTCAGTTCCGCGCCGAGGCCTTCAACTTCCCGAACCATCCAGTCCTCGCCAATCCCGTCGTCGACCCCCGCAACGGCGCCTTCGGCCGCATCCAATCGAAGTCGAACGAGCGCAACCTCCAACTCGGCCTGAAGCTACTCTTCTGACCCATGTCTCTCTCGCGCCGCCAGTTTCTCTCGACACTCGGGGCCGCCGCCTGCGCCCAGCCGCCGGCCGCCCCCCTGAACCTCATCTACATCATCGCCGACCAACACTCGGGCATCTGTCTCCCGGCCGCCGGAGACCCCTACATCAAGGTGCCCAACCTCGAACGCCTCGCGCGGTCCGGCGTCACGTTCCTTGATACCTGCACGGCCGGCATGACCTGCGCCCCCTCCCGCGCGTCCATGGACACCGGTCTCCACGTCAGTTCCCACGGCGTCCGCACCAACGGTCTCCCCATTCCCGCCGACGTTCCATCCATCCACCGGGAACTCGAGCGGCACGGCTACATCGTCTCCCGGGATCCTAAAGGGTACGCGGAATGGGCGAAGTCCCTCGGTTACGAAGACATCGACAACCGCATCATCGGCTCCCGCGCCATGGCCAAGCTCACCCCTACGCCCTACCGCTTTGAAACCGGCCGGGCGGGCCTGGCCCCGGAACACACCTACGACGCTTACGTCACCAACGCCGCGCTCCGCTTCCTGGAGGCTAACCACCAGCGCCGCTTCTGCTGTTGGGTCCGCCTCCACGGCTCACATGACCCGTACGCGGTCCCCCGCCCCTACGACACGATGTACGATCCCGCCAAGATGGCTCTCCCCGCCTACCGCGCCGGCGAGTACGACGAGAAACCGCCCCGCCAGAAGCGGACCTGGTCCAGCAACCAACACGCCGACCAACTCTCGGATGAACAGCTGAAAACAATCCTTGCCCACTACTACGGCATGGTCTCCCACACGGATCACTTGGTTGGGCAGATCCTCGACCGCGTGGAGGCTCTCGGCCTCGCCTGCAACACGATCATCGTCTATACCGCCGACCACGGCGACACCATGGGACGCCACCGGATGTTCATGAAGGGCTTCGCCATCTATGAACCCGCCGTCCGGGTCCCCTGGATCATCCGCACGCCCCAGCCCCTACCGCGCAACAAGATCGTGCGCCAGCCTGCGTCCGGCGTCGACATCCTGCCGCCGCTGCCCAACCTGCATGGCGAGTCGATGGTGCCCCATTGGCGCGAAAACCTACCCGTCAACGACCGTGCAATCTACGGTGGCCAGGGCTTTGAGGGGGCAGATCGCGCCGTAATGCTGCGGACGAAACGATGGAAGCTGACCCGGTATGACGACGGCGGCTGGGAACTCTACGACCGCGAGAAGGACCCAGACGAGCTCCGCAGCCTGCATGACGATCCAGCGCATCAGCAGATCTTCTCCCAGCTCAAAGCCCAGCTGGAAGCCTGGGACCGCGGCCATGTTCACCGTCCCCGTCAATAGTTCCCGTCAGTAGGGACTCGTCGTCGCCTGATCCGCCGCCAACGTCATCCCCGTCGAAACGGTGGCCTGTCCATCTTTTGACAGGAGCGCTATCCCGCCCAACGTGCGGGACTCGTAACGGTCCGCCCCCGGAAACGACACGAACCAGTGCATCGTCCCCCGAAAGTCTTTTAACTCGGGAAACCGTGCGAGCAGATCGACGAAGACCTGCGCTTTGTTCTCCATGTACACCTGTTCCCTCCGCACCAGAGCGCCGGCGGGGTCCCGGAACTCGAGATCCAAAGTCGTGGTTGTCGTCAGCGTGACCCAGATGATTTCGGCTTTCGCTGCTGGATCGGACAGGTCGAGCGGCACCACGGATTTCTTCTCGTGCGCCGGCGTCAGGGGCACGTGAATCCGCTGGAGAATCTTGTCGCCATCGCGCTGGGTTAAGGTGGCGAAGGCGCCGAACGATTGTTCGCCGACCGCATAGAGCTCAAGGAAGCCCCGCGTCAGCGCCTCCGGGGTTCCGCTGGTCTCGATAACAGAAACCGCGCCCGGCAGGAGAATGGCGTCGACCATGTTCCCGGCCACCTTGGCGTTCGTAGCTTTGATCCCCAACCGCCACTCCTCCGCGAAGCCGCCCGGCGGAATAAACGTGACCACTACCGTTTCTGGCTTCTCCGAAAGATTCACTACCGTCACTTGCGTCGACCACCCGCCGCCATCCTGGACAAGCGGAATGAACCTGCCGGTGGGCCCAACGGTGGCCGCCAGAAGGGATCCCGCAAGCAAAAGCGAAAGAAGACCGTAGAACGCCATATCCCTCTCTACTCGCCCAAGATTGCAACCGAATGACAATGGCGTGAAATCGGCGGCGGCAGCAGGCTCCACTAACTCAGTCGTCTGTCTTCCACGATGTGCGATGATACGGGAAGTGCGGGTGGGTACATACTTATTCTTACTGTTGGCCGCGGCAAAGTTGATCGAGGCCAAGGAGTTCGTCCCTAACGTGGGCCAACTCCCTCCCGGAGTTCGCTACGCGGCCAAGGCTCGCGGCGTGGAACTACTTGCCAGCGCTAATGGTAACTTGATCCTTCGGTCGCTGGCCACCGCCAATGCAGAAACGGCAACAATCGCCTGGCTCGGCGCGCATCCCGGCGAGTGGAAGCCCGGCCCGGTGGCCCCTCGCCAAGTGCGCTACTGTCTTCCCCATGTACCCGCCGCTGCCTGCACCCACAGTAGCCTCACTTTCTCTTCGGTCCGCCAACCCAACTTATTCCCCCTAGTCGATCTGGTACTACATAGCAAGGGCGGCCACATGGAGTACGACTTAGAGATACAACCGGGCGGGCGCATCGACGATATTCGCTTCGAACTGCAGGGCAAGCCGCAGCCAATCCTCTCTCCTGCCGGACAACTCATCGCCGGAGATATTGTCCACTGGCGACCCGTCGCCTATCAGCTCCAAAACGGCAACCGCATTCCTGTTTCCTGCGCGCTCCGCCAGATTTCGGACCGCCTCTTCGGCTTCTCGCTCAACGGACCCTACAACCGGCAACTCCCCTTAGTCATCGACCCCGTTATCGAGTCCAGCTCCGTCGTCACCGGCACCGAGCCGGGCGACGACCGGCTCACCGGGCAGGCCGGAGCCTACGCGTTTGGCGTAAGCAAGCGGATCGGCCGCCCCGATTGGGACGTATTTGTTACCACCGGTGCAGTCACAACCTATTGGGGCGGCGAAGGAGAGGAGCGCGTACTGGGCTTCGACTACGAACAGAACAACAATCGGCTCTATCTTGTCGGCTCCACCTCCTCGCGCGATGCCTATCTCACCGGCACTCTCGGCCGCGGCGCCGCCTACCGGGGCGGCGACTCCGACGGCTTCTTCCTCGAGTTCTCCTCCGGCTACCTCCGCGAGGCGGCCCTCCTCGGCGGCCCCGGGGAGGACCGCATCCACGACGTTCGCCGCACCGGTCCGGTCGGCTACCCCAACCCGTTCCTGATTGCCGGCGAAACCACCGACCCCCGTTGGCCCGGGTTTCAAGTCACCGGGCAAGCCCAGGGCGGTTTCGACGCCATCGCCGGTTCGTTCGTCGGCACGGCCGCCACGTTGGTCGTTACCGGAGGCCCCGGCGACGACTCCGCCAAACGCATTCGCAGCGCCAGTCCGACCGCCCCGGAATGGATCATCGCGGGAGAGACAAGCTCCCCCGGCTTTGCTGGGAAACTTGCCCCCGGCCGCGACGTCTGGGTCGCCAAGCTGTCCTCCGCCCCCCTGCAATTGGGCCCGCCGGTCGCGTGGGGCGGCTCCGGGGACGATCGGCTGGCGGGTCTCGCCGTAGTGCCTGGCCATGGAGTCATGCTGGCCGGCGGCACCGCATCCACGGACCTGCCCGCCGCGAACTCAGCCTTCGCCGGAGGCGACTCCGACGGCTTCCTCGCCTGGCTTGATCCGGTCGATCTCTCCCCGCGCCGGACTCGCTATCTCGGCGGCCCAGGAAACGACGAAATCCTCGCTCTACACTCCTGGTTCAACGACCTCTATCTCGCTGGGTTCACCGATTCGCTGTCCCTCGCCATCCCTGGACTGCTGCCCGGCTCAGATCCGGCCGGCCGCCAGGATGGCCTGTTCATCCAGACGGACGCCTTCCTGAACCCCCTCGTCGCCTACCGCGCCGGCGGCAGCGCCGACGATCAATTCACGAGCGTCGCCGCCTCGGAATGGGGCGCCGTCGAACTCTCCGGCTGGAGCGACTCCCGCCCCTGGCTCGCCGGCCTCCAGCCGTTTCCGCCCAGTGGCGACACCTCCGCGGGCTTCACCCTGCGGGTCCGCTACCCCATGGTGGCCACCGCCACCGCCAATGCGCACTACGCCATCGCTCACCCACCCGTCCTTACTATCGGGCGCGATCTGCAACTGCCAATCTCCGTCTCGGCCTACGGCGAAGCCGCCTCGGACGAAGTGCTCATCGCTCGTTCGCTCGACCCCACCAAGCTGCGCCTCGGCGGCCAGGAATCCGTTCTCCTCTTCCGCGGCGGCGAACTCTTCCTCGAAGCGTTAGCCGAAGAAGGCGAAGTCGAGGTCCTCATCGCCGGCAGCCAGCCGGGCGCCAGCCCCGCCCCATACCCCGAGCGCCGCCTCCGCGTCCGGCTCGTCCCCTCCCGCGCCTACTTCGAACCTCTTCCGCAACGCACCCTCACCCTCTTGCCGGGGGCGGGATTTCCACTGATCCTCCTGGTCGCGCCGCTTTTGCCCAACGGCGAGCCCGGCACGCCGCAACAACTCCGCACCGGCGTCGAGCTGCGCCCGCAACTGACGCTTTCTGATCCGGCGGTCGTATCCCTCGAAACGGCGAATCTCACAAACCAGGGCCAAGGCCGCTTCCGCCTGCCGGTCAACGCCCTCCGCGAAGGCGTCGCGACTCTCACCCTGGACTCAGCCAGCATCTCCCCCGCCCCGAACCAGCAACTGCCCATCCGGATCGCCGCCCGCACGACGGACAGCCTCGCCTGGACCTTCCGGGCCGCCACCCTGGTGGACCATGTCTCCAATCGCAGCTTCTCGCTCGCCCCCGGCGACCAACTGCGGTTCACTTCCGCCGATCCCAACACAGTGGTCCTGGCCGTAGCCGGCTCCGTACCCGACGGCTCCGTACAGATCGCCGCCGCGGGCGACTATCAGCTCTCGATTTTCGCCTTGCGAAAGGGGGCGCCGGTCTTTGTACGCGTCGAAGGGCAGTGGCAAGGCGCCCCGGTGAATGAGCAGTTCGAGATTCTGCCGGTGCCCTATACGCTGCAGGTAAACTCGTTCTTCGGCCGCCTGCACACCGGCTGGGAGGGCTACCTCACCCTAACGACCGCCCCGCAGCGTAACCCCTCGCCCGAGTACTTTCTGGGCCCCCAGCAGATTCGCGCGGGCTCCCTGCTCTCGGCCCTCCAACTCCGTTTCTCCAATCCCGGTCTGGTCAGCCCGGTGGCCCGCACGGCCGAAGGCAACTCGTTCAGCTTTCGCTTCCAAGCCATTCAATTGGGCACGGCGACTCTCGAACTGAACTACGGGGTCCTCCCGGAGCCGCTGACCGTGGAAGTGGTTCCCGCCTACATCGATTTCGGCACGGAAGTGCGCCTCCCCACCCTCTCTTCCGTCTTTCTGTCCACCTCGAACTTTCGCCTCCCGCGCGGCAGCGAAAAACTTGTTCGCATCCGCGTCAGCGATCCGGCCCTCTTCTCCCTCACCTGGAACGGACGCAGCGCGCCTGAGCAAACCGTCGACCTGTCCCTCTTCTACGCGGTGAGCGTCGAGTCTAAAGGGCCGCCCGGCCAAAACGGATCGCTGCTCATCTCAGCGCCCGGCCTGAGCGAATTTGCCCTTCCCATTCGCGTCTTCCCCCGGGTGATGGCGCCTGCCGCCCAGCGCCTCCGGTTGAACTTCGCGCCGGGTGAAGCAGCCGTCCAAGGCACCCTGGAGTACCGCAGCACCCATTTCAACCCCTCCGAGCCCCTCGCCCTCAGCCTGCTTCTCGGCCAATCCGTCGCCGCGGGCCCTCCCCAATCCTTCCGCGTTAACGCCGACCCCGCCGGAGTCTGCGAATTCCCCGCGCAGGTCACTAGCAATGCCACCGGCTTCAGTTTACCCTTCGCCTGCTACCACGAAGGGCAAGTCACGGTCACCCTGCAAGCCGAAGGCTGGTCCGCCAACCAAGCCCGGCTCCCGGTGCAAATCACCACCTACCGTCCCCCGGCGCCCCCTCACTTCCGCGGCGTCAAACTAGCCGTGGCCTCCGGAACGCAAACCGGACTATCGCTCTTTGCCAACGCGCGGCGATTCGACGGCACCCTCACCAGTAGCGACCCCGACCGCGTCAAGCTCTCGCCCTCCCCCACGCAGCCAGGCCAAGCCTCGCTCCAGACAGCAGGGCTCTCCTCGGTCTACGTCCAGGCCTTCGCCAGCGCCGGCGTCGTCTCGATCGTCGCCGAAGGGCCCGGCGGCCTCCGCGAGGAGGTCCCCGTCTTTCTCTACCCCGCCACCATGGCCGTCCGTATGGGCAACGACCTGACGACCCAGGAGATCCGCATCCCCGCCGACCAGCCCTCCCTCGTCGTCAACGCCCTGCCCTTCGCTGTCGATCCGGGCTCCGGCTTGCTCATCGAAAGCCCCTACCGCCTGACCCTGCGCGCTGGCATCGATCCCTTTTTCGTGAAAGGTTCGAGCACGGACGAAGCCGTAGCGATCCCCACGCCTCCAGATCCGCTCTTCGGCGAAACAGACATCTCCCGCCCCCTGAGCTTCCAAATCAGGCAAAAGGGCACCACGTCGCTT
>LNFE01000230.1 GCA_001464575.1 Acidobacteria bacterium Ga0077553
CGAATGGGGCCCACCGCCCCCGGACTCCAAACCAACGCCTCTGTCAATGCCCGCAACCTGCTCGGCAACCCCGATCAGAGCGGCATCTCCGCCACGGCAACCCTCACCAGTCTCGACCCCTCGAAGCTGCTCCTCGCTACGAACCGTGATCGTCTGGGGGACGCCTCGGTCACCCTCCGAGTGGGCAGCCCCATCACCGTGCAGGTCCTCCGCGACGCGCGCCCGGGGGAACGTCTCGGCGTTCGGCTCACCGCTCCTGGGTTCGCCGACACGGTCATGGAGATCCTCGTCGGCTCCGCGTTACTCGCCTGGGATAGCCCCCGCACCGAGTTCGAATTGGATCCGGGGGCGGCCTACAGCCTGACCCTGCGCTACGGTCCCGAAGATCCCCGCTTCCCCGGACAACGAGTCGGCAATTGGTCCGGTGGCCTCCTGCCCGGAACCAGCATCGCTCTGACTGCACGGGTAGCCGACCCAACCCTCATCGCGTTTCTATCCATACCGGTCACCATGAGGCCGGAAGGCTGGGCTAGCGTGAATCTGCGAGGTCTGCGGCCCGGCGCAACCGAACTGTTCATCACCGCGCCGGAAGGCGTCGCCAACCGGGCGGAACGCATCGCCGTCCGCGTCAACCGCTGGCAGTTCCGAGCCAGCTCCAGCTCTCTATCGCCCTCCCACGGCCTGTGGACTCCGTTCGTGCTGCAGAACCCGCGCGAGGAACCCACTACCGTCACCTTAACCAGCGACGGCATCACGCCGGTTGGCTTCGGCGCCACTACCACCTCCTCTCCCGGCACCAGTCTGCAGGTCACGCTCGCCCCGCGCGAACGGGTCACGCTCTTTCTTACCCCCCTCGGCCCGGGCTCAAGTTCCAGCTTCGTCCTCTCCGCCCCGGACTTCCTCGACGAAAGAGTCTTTGCCTATTCGCGCCCGGCGCAGATCTCCTTTGAAGCCAATTCGCCGCTCTCGCTCGCGGTCGTCAACCGCACCGCAACCCTCGCTCTCCAATTGCCCGCGCCGCTGGCCCGCCCCGGCCAGCAGGTTACCCTCATCTCCTCCGCACCCGGTATCGTCCGGGTCCCCGTGGGTCCCTTGACGTTCCCCCTGGGCCAAACTCGCATCCTCGTCAACGTGGAAATCCTCACCCCTGGCATCGCGGTCCTCACGGCCGTGCCCAGCCAGAATGCCAATGCTCCCTCGGAGACGGCAATCCAGTCCGGAGCTCTTTCGGTGGTCGTTCGATGAAACTCTTTCTCTTTGGTATTGCTTGCTCCCTGGCGCTGCTAGGATCCACCGGCCGCAGCTTCGAGGAGAACCGCGGCCAAGCCGGCGCCGCGGGAGCCGACGTGCAGTTCCTCGCCCGAGACCGCGGCCGCCAGGTCTTCTTCACCTCCCGCGAAGTCGTCTGGGCCCCGGCCGATGGCCCCGCCATCCGGCTCCGGTTTCCTGGCGCCGCAGGCCCCGCGAAGTGGCGGGCCACGGGCGGACCCGTCGGGCAAATCTCGTACGCCATCGGCAACGATCGCTCGCGCTGGGTGCACGGCGCGCGGCAATTCGACCGCATCGTCTGGCCCGGCGCCTACCCCGGAATCGACATCGTTTTCTATTGGCGTCAAGACCGCCTCGAGTACGATTTCCTCGTCGCCCCCCGCGCCGACCCCGGCCGCATCCGGATCGCCTGGTCCGGCGCGCCCACCCGGCTCGCCGCCGATGGGTCCATCTCCGTCGCTGGCGGCCTCATCCAGCAACTCGCCCCGGTAGCCTATCAAGGCGCCCAAAAAATCCCCGGCCGCTTCCTCGCCTCCGGCCCGGAGTTTCAGCTGCGCCTAGGCCGTTACGACCGGAATCAACCCCTCCTCATTGACCCGGTTCTTGAACTCTCCACCTACCTCGGCGGCGAGAACGACGATGCCGTCACCCACATCACCGCCGACCTCGTCGCCGGCACCACCGCCTCCGTGCAGTTCCCCGGCGCCGCTCCCGGCAGCCGCCGGGATCGGGATATCTTCGTCCGCGGCATCGGCAACCCCGCCAGCGGGAGCGTACAGCTCTACGGCACCTACGTCTTCGGGGGCACCGGCGACGACGAACTCGGCGGCGCTGTCTTTCTAACGGGCCGCCGTACGCTGGTGGTCGCCGGCACGACCCGCTCCACCGACTTCCTCAGCACCGGCCAGGAACGCCCCCCTCTCGCCGGCATCTCGGACGGCTTCCTCGCGGAGTTTCAGTTCTTCAATCAGTTTGACGGGCTCAACCTCACCTCCGTAAGGCTCATCGGCGGCTCCGGCGAAGATCGTATCTTGAGTCTCGTCGGCGAATCCTCCTGGTACATCTACGCCGGCGAAACGAACAGCCCGGATCTGCCGAACGCGAACAACGCCTACTCCGGAGGCTTCGACGGATTCTTCGGCCATAGCCTGTATCCGAACGTCCTCCGCTACCTCGGAGGTCCGGAGGACGACCGGATCCTCGCCACCGGCTTCACCTTCTCAAACAACGTCACCTTCGCCGGCGAAACGCGCAGCGCCGCCTTCCCGCATCAACAGCCGGACGCTCCTGCCCTGCAGGGCGCCTCCGACGCCTTTCTGTCGAACGTTATCTTCCCCCCGTTCTTTTGGGTCTCAACCGAGGTCCGCATCTCCTCCTGGCTCCTCGGCGGCAGCGGCGAAGATCGCATCACCGCTCTCACGCCCCGTTCGACGAACCCCTCCCTCGCCTTCGCCGGCGTTACCACCTCGCCCGATCTCCCCGTGCGCAACGCCGCCCAGCCGCAATTCGCGGGCGAGTCGGATGCCTTCGCCGGCGTCTGGCGGCCCGGTGAAATCGAATGGCTCACCTACCTGGGCGGCTCCGGTGTCGAGGAAGCCACGGGCGTTGCCCGGAATAGCACCGGCGATCTCTTCCTCAGCGGCTGGACCCGCAGCACCGACCTCCCAACCGTCATCCCCTTCCAGGGGCAACCGGGGGGCGGAGAAGACGCCTTCCACGCGATCGTCGGGCCCGGCGCCATCCGCACCCTCACCTATTTCGGCGGCGACGGCGATGACCGGGCCTCCGCTCTGTGGCTAGTCAAGGACGGCGTCGCCCGCGTCGGCGGCTGGACCAAGTCCACCAACCTCCCGCTGAAGAACGAGTGGCAAAACGGTCGCGGCCAAGGCTCAGAAGGGTTCCTCGTCGAGATCGGCTCGTCCTATCTGTACACTGTGAGCCAAGTCGCCCTCGCCAAGGACGGCGCAATTGTCATCCCGTCCCGGGTCCCCCAATCGGCCGTCGGCCAGCCCATTACGTACCGTTCCTCGGATCCGTCCAAAGTCCGGCTTCACAACGGCATCACCAGCGGAGACGAAGTGACCGCGCCCCTAGGCACCAGCGTCTTCGCCGAAGGATTGGCCGAAGCCGGCGAGGTGGAAGTTACCATCTCCTCTCCCGGCTTCACTTCGACCGTCTGCTTGGTCAAGCTCTATCCGGGCGCTCTCCTCACTGGGATCAACCCGCCCGCGCTCCACCTCTGGTCGCGGCCAACGCCGCTGTTCAGCGTCTGGGGCCCGCTCGACCCCGCGACCAACCGCCCTCTCACCCAAACTCCGGGGGCGCCCGTCTCCAGCACCCCGCGCTCCGGCTTCCGGCTGCCGCCGCTAAACTGGACCAGTTCTGACGAAAGCGTGGTCCGCGTCAATCGCACCGCCGGCCCCTTTGAATCCTTCGAAGCCCTGGTGGCCGGTCCGGGAGAGACTATCCTCCGCGCCCAGGCCGCCGGACTTCCCGTCTGGCCGGCGGACGGCCTCGCCGTCAAAGTCGCCGGATTCTCCGTCACCGCCAACAGCACCATCTCTCTCGGCAAGGACCTCCAAGCTGCCCTGCCCTTCGCTTTGGACCCCGTCCCGAACCTCCAACAGCCGCGGCGCGGCCTCCTCACCGCGCGCAGCGAAGACCCCTCCCGGCTCCTCGTGTCTCTTGACCCCAACCAGCCCGGCGCCGCCCTCGTCAGCGCGCCATTGTTCACCGCCACCCTGCAAAGGCAAAACATTTGGCTGCAGGCCCTCGCTGGCGAGGGCGAGGTCCGCGTCTTCCTCAGCTCTCCCGAGTTCCAGCAGGAGATCGTCACCGTCGTGCGGCTCGAACGGGCACGCCTGCGCTGGGGGCAATTCCGCATGCTCAACCAACCCGTTGTGACGGTCGTCCGCCCGCTGCTCGGGGAAGCCACCACGCTCACGTTCCAGTTGGAAAGCGCCTCCGGCGACCTATCCGTCGGGCGTCGCCCCGGTGTGCCGGACTCTCTTTGGAGCGTTAGCAACAGCGCCGCCGCCATCGTGGAAACCAGCCGCGCCACCACCAATCTCTCCTCCGATCGCCTGCTCGTCACGGGCTTGGCCCCCGGCTCGGCCACGTTGACTCTCAAGCCGGTCAGCGCCACCGATATCGAACTGGTCAACCCCACCGTCGAAGTCCAAATTGCCGACCTTCCCACCAACCGCTTCACGGCTCCACCCCGCCAATTGACCCTCGGCAAGGATCTGCAAAGTACCGTGGTCTTCCGCTACAACGGCCCAGCCGGAGGCGTCTCGGCCACCAGTGAAAACCCTTCAGCGGTCTTGCTCTCAACAACCTCCTCCCGCGAAGGCCAAACTTCCGTGGATCTCAACCCCAGCTCCAACTCCACCGGGTACACCTTCGTCGTGCAAGGCTTGCGAGATGCCGGTGAGAGCACGGTCCTCATCCGGTATCCCGGCGGGGAATATCGCCTCCGCATCCTGGCCGCGCCCTCCGGCATCGGGCTTCGCTCCGCCTCCGCCGGCCAGGGCTTCGATCAGAGCTTCGACGCGCAAGCCTATTGGCTCGATGGCGCCACGGGCATTCCGATCAGTCGCCAAGCTCCCCGGCCGGGAAAACGCTTTGAATTCACCGTCCGCACGAGTGACCCGAACCTCCGGCTATCCCGGACCACCGCCGCGATCGAAAACGGAAACAGCAACGCCAACATCAGCGTCACCCTGCCACCCTTCGGCCAGGAAGCGGAACTGATCGTCGAAGCCGAAGGCCAGACACTCCGGCAACCCCTGCGCCGCGCCTCGCGCACGATTGCCGCGCCCTCCTCGACCCCGCTCATGCTCGACACCGTCACCAGTATCCGTCTCTCCCACTTTGGCTGGAGCGGCAGCGGAGGCGGTCGCGTGCGGGCAATCAGCGCCCTGCCGGAGGCCGTCTCGGTCAGCCTCTCGCCCACCGAACCCGGCGCCCCTTCCGTGGAATGGGCCCCCGCGGACTCCGCCTCCACCATTTACCTTCATGGCTTGCGGGACTCGGGCGCCGTAGCCGTGCGGATCGAAGGAGAAGGGGTCGCCCCGGTCGAAATCACCACCGTTTTGTCGCCCCTCCGGTTGCAGTGGAACATTAGCGGCTGGGTCGGAGCGAGCGGGTTCACCCTCGCACCCGGCGACTCGCTCACTGGGGTCGTCACCCTGGGAAACTTCACCCTTCGCCCCGGTGCGGAACGGCGAACCCTCCGCCTGCGGACCACCGCCGCAAACGTGGCGACGGTCTCGCCCGCCTCTTTCGAACTCGGCGGAACCACCCAATCCTGGAACGTCACCGTCCAAGCCAAAGAGGAAGGCCAAACCGACCTGCTCGCAGAAACGGACCGCGGCGGACCAGAGGGCGCTCCCCCGCTGGGCGTCACCGTCCGCAGCGCTCCCTCCACCCCGTCGGCCCCCTCGGTCTTGACCCTGGGCGGGAATACCCAAGTCACCTTGCCCCTTTCCCTGACACAAAATCCCAACGGCGCAATCATCACGGTCCGCAGCTCCGACCCGGCCCGCGTCGTCGTCTCCCGCAGCCAAGCCGCCCTGGGCACCGGCTCCGTGGCCGTCGCCGTGCAGGCCGGACAGTTGTTGGCCGGCGTCCAACTCCAGGCTCTCGCCTCCGATGGCGAGGTCACCATCACGGCCTCGGTTCCCGGTCAACCGGAGCAGCAATGGCGCGTCCAACTCACCCCCGCGTGGTTCCGGCTCCGGCTCGAGCAATCCGGTCGATTGCGGGCGGGAGAGCGAACGAGCCTCATCGCCGTGCTCGAACCTACCGCTAATGGCAACTCCGCGCGCCTACGGCCAGGACTCGCCAATCTGGCGCTCCGCGTTGTCGCAACCGATCCCGCCATTGTCCGTCTCGGGGCGGCGACCTTCCCCATCTTTGACTCCGGCGACTTGGGCCCGGTATCCCTAGAGGCTACGGCCGCCGGCGATACGACGCTTCGCCTCGAGCAACCAGCCGGCTTCGGCCCCGCGCCGGAGGGCGGCGGGGACCTCCTCCTCCGCGTGGGCAGACCCCAGCTTTTCTTCGGCTGCGGAAACGACCGCGTGGTCATCCTCGGTAAGGACGCCCAGGTCGGTTGCCAAGTCGGCGGAGCCCCGGAAGGCACCGTGATCGAAGCGGTCTCCTCCGATCCTTCGCGTCTCCTCCTCACTTCGGATCCCCTGACCCTCGGTACGGCCAGGCAGACTATCCGGCTCGCTTCGCGATCCGCTCTCACCCTCCAGTCGCTTGCTTCGAGTGGCACGGTCGACCTCCTGCTCACCGCGCCGGGATTCGAGGACCTGCGTCTGTCGGTTGTGCTCCGGCGCTCCGAGATCCGCCCGCAGTCGGAATCCGTCACCATTACCCGCGGCGCCACCCGGGAATTCGGACTGATCTTTACGGTCCCGGATCCCAACGGATTCAACTTCAACAGTGCGATGGTCCGGGCCGGCGCCACGGTCCAAGTGCAAGCAACTTTCACCCCGTCCGGAATCGCCTCGGCGCAACCCGCCACGGTCACGATTGCCCCGAACACGAGTCAGACCATGCTGATGCTCCGGGGCGATGCCGTTGGTGGCACGCTGCTCCAGTTGACCAGTCCCGGCGGCTATGTAAACCGCGATCTCCCGCCGATTCCCGTAGTGGTCCAGTAGAGTGTGTGGAGGCGCCCTGCATCTCCCACTAGGGTTCATCCACGAGTCAATCGCTGTAGCCAGCCGGAAACCAGGCGATTCCTCACGAAGGACCGCTTGATTGTGATGCGCGCCGATCTCCCGTCCGGAGCAAAGCTGGCAGCCGCCGGCGCCAAGAAGCTCTCGAGCTGGCCCATACCGGAGCGCCGGAACGAGGCTAACCGGAAGGACGTCAGCGAACTGCCGCGGACCACTGCGGAACCACCGCGGCATACATTCGATGAGGCCCCGTTTGCGCTCGACGATGGCACGCGGCGCGTGAAGTTCCGTTTCTCCGGCTGGGCCCATACGCGGGGAGACGGGTTCGTTTGCCTGCCCAACGAACAGGTACTGACCATACGCGATGCGCACGGGTCCAACTGGCCGCAAGGGGTGGACGTGGTCGCGAAATGGCCAGTCCGCCATGTACCAGCCAGGAACAGGCGTCCGGGAGGTATGGCGATTGCCAACGGACAAAAGCAGTTCCCACGCGAGATCTATGCCGGCGTAAGGGGTTTCTCCCAGAACGGACAGTTGGCTGAATCGGCCCTGGGCGCGGCTAACTCGGCGCCAACCGCACCTCCTGCAACAACTGCTCAAAACTGCGCTCCCCCCGTAATCCATTCAGCCTTGGCTCAATCGAAAACGCACCCACCTTGAGCGACTTCTCATTCACCAGGCGGCGCAAGGCCTGCACTGCCTGCTCCTTCCGGCCACGCCCCGCATAATACAAAGCCCAGTTCCAGGGCGACAGGTAAGCATGCTCCGCGCGTTGCTTCATCATGGCGGCCACCGCCTCGGCCTCCGCCTTCCGGCCGGTAATCCCATAGGCGAATGCAAAATCTCCGTAGGCGTCATGCGCGCCAGATCCCGGAATCCGGTCCACGGTGCCAGCGCTCAGCAGAGTCTCAAGAGCAGCTTCGTGCTCGCCCACGAAATGATGCACCTGCGCCATCGTGCGCGAGACCGCATACTCCCGCGTGATTTCCGTCGTCAACCGATAGTGCGCCATCGCCTCGTCATAGCGGCCCAGAAGTCCAAGGTTCAAAATGATGGAGGCATGAATCATGGGATTAAACGGATCCGAACGCACCGCTGGTTCCACAGTTTCCAGCGCCCGGCGGTATTCGCCCCGTCTGGCTAGGCCCCAAAAGGCGTAAACCACGGTCAGAAACGGATCATCCGGGGAAAGCGATCGCGCATGCGCGAGGCGGTCAGCTCCCTTTTCCCACGCCCAATCAAGCCCAATCTCCACCAAAGCCACGGATACGTGGGCTTGGGCCAACTTCTCATCCAGCCGCAGCGCCTCCGCCGCCGCGGCCTTCGCCTCCGGCCAGGCCAACCCCGGGTCCAAAATGCCAAAAAAGATCTGGGTTAGCCGGATATCCGCTAACCCACTGTAGGCGGCCGCATACTCCGGATCCAGTCGAATCGCCTCCTCGAAAAGGATAGCGGCATCCGGCAATCCATTCAGACGATTCAGTAGATGGTGGCGCGCTTGCAAGTACTTCGAATAAGCCTCCGCGCTCCGGGTGCGTGGGAGGCCGCTCACCTTGACCGCGAGGTGAGGAGTCAGTTCCTGCGCCACTTCCGTGGCGAGCCGCTCCTGCAGAACAAAGATGTCTTCGAGCGCGCGCTCATACATTTTCGACAGCGCGTGATATCCCGTGGCCACATCGATCAACTGCACCGCCACCCGCACGCGGTCTCCGGCGCGGCGCACGCTCCCCTCCAATACATACCGCACTCCCAGCCGCAGGCCGATCGCGCGGACATCCTCGGCCGCATTCTTGAATTGGAAGGATGACGTTCGGGCAACCACGCGCAGCCCCGGAATCGACGCCAGCGCGTTGATGATCTCCTCGGTCAATCCGTCGCTGAAAAACTCGTTTTCGATAGCCGCGCTCAGGTTCGCCAGTGGCAACACCGCAATCGAAGGTTTCGCGCCCGGCTCCGGAGCCGCCATGCTCATCCGGGCCGGCGTCTCGGTTGGCCGATCCCGTTCGGCGCCTTCCGGAATCACCCCAAGAAATCGGTAGCCCCGGCGCCCCACGGTCTCAATGTAGCGGGGACTGGCGGCGTGGTCCGAAAGTGCTGCTCTCAACTTGCTGACGGCAGTATTCAGGCTGTGATCAAAATCGACAAACGTGTCTTGGTCCCACAACGCCGCCTTGAGCGTCTGCCGGGAAACCACTTCGCCCGGCCGCTCCAGCAGCGCTGCAAGTACACGGAATGGCAGATCCTGCAGACGGATCCTCGTGGGTCCCTTCCGCAACTCGCCGGTATCGAGATCGAGGCCGTACGGACCAAAGGTCACCCGGCGCCGAGAAACACGCATAAGTCCAATATAACCTTTGGCTTGGCTGGTTATCGGCGGGGGATTCGAGATGTGCGGGGAATGTTCGCCCGTCTATGGATCACCTGCCGTTTCTCGCCCACACTGTGGGTGGAGACAAGGTGATTCGAATGATTCGATTCGTATTGATGAGCACACTCACCCTCGCACTGGCGCTGGAGGCCTCGGCCGGATTGCTGCCCCTCGAAGCGGGGAATTTTTGGGTCTTGCGTGACGGCCAGACTGGAGAGACCTTAACGGTTCGGGTGGGCCAGCGCGTAAATCTACAATCCGGCGAGACCTATCACTACCTGACCGGGTATGCCGGAGAATATGCGATTGCCCGGGAGAACGAAGTGGGCAACCTGGTGGCCTTCCAAGAGGAGGGCGGGGCCGAGCGAATACTCGCCGGCTTCACCGAACCGGCCAATCAATGGTGGACAGCTCACGGGCGCGCCTGCCCGGTCGAAGGCCAGACCCTCGAAAAGCGGTTGCCCTACGACGGCCCGGGAGTCCGGATAAGCCGCGCTCTGGAGATCCGGTATCGCCCATCCGGATGCGCCGATACCGGCGTAATCGCTGAACAATTCGCCGAAAACATCGGATTAGTGCGGCGGGTGGTTAACACAATTGCCGGGCCTCGCAACTTCGACCTCGTCTACGCCCGTGTCGGCAGCCAGACGATTGAGACGCCCCATCACGGCCGCTTCTCCGTGTTGATTGACACCCCTGCCGGAGAGAACGCCTACCGCGTCACCCTGCGCGTCGATACCGGGCACACCCCGGCCCTCCGCTTACGCTTCCCCACGGCGCAGGAGTTCGACGTGGCCCTGCGCGACCCCGCCGGGACCGTCCTGTGGCGTTGGTCCGACGGCCGGTTGTTTGATCCGGTCCCCAGGGAGAATCTGCTGAGCGACAGTTGGTCCGCAACCGTCCTGGTCCCCAAACCGGCGGAATACGCCAACGGATTCAGCGTCGAAGGTTGGCTCACGGGCGCTCCGGGCGAGCCGAAGTTTGCCGCCACCGCGTCGCTTCCCCCGCCTCGCTCCGTTCCAACTTCCGATCGGATCTCTTCGATTGTCCTCCTCCCGCCGTCCGTCCGCGGCGGGGAAGGTACGGTGGCGCGCGTCACCCTCGAAGGCCCCGCGCCGGAACCCGCGGTGACCTTGTTCCTGGGCACGTCATCTCCCTTCGTGGCCCAAGTTCCCGTCCTCGCCTATGTTCCCGCCGGACAAACCACCGTTGAGTTCCCGGTCACCACAGTTGCCGTTGGCCAGCCGCAGGAGGTGACCATCTCCGCCTTCTCCGGCGGCAAACAAGCGAACGCCGTTTTACGCGTAACTGAACCAGACAAAGGAAGAACAAATCGATGAACTTACAGTCTTGGACTAGAACTGCGTTGCTGATCGTTGCGTTGAGTGCCCCCGTACTCGCCCGCGACCGGCAGGAGCTAACCAACTGGAACAACCTCGGCCAGCTACGAACCGGCCAGCCAATCGAGGTGATCGAGATGAATCTCAAGCGAACGCGCGGCCGGTTCGTCTCTTTTTCCGCCGATGACTTGCGGCTTTCGACGGTCACCGGCGCCGTCGTCATCCCGCAAAAGAACGTCTTTCGCGTCTCGCTGCGCGAAAACTCCAAACGCATGCGCAACGTACTGATTGGCTTGGGCGTCGGCGCCGCCGCAGGTCTGGCCACCGGCGCCGCCGTCGATAGCTCGTTCTCAGAAGACGACGAAAACATCGCCAAAATGCTGTTCCTCCCCATCGGAGCCGGGCTTGGCGCCGCTGTCGGAGCCGCACTCCCGCGATTCGAGACCCTCTATCGCGCTCCCCAGCGCACCAGCGCCCCGCCTATCCCCCAACCGTAAGCCCCTCTTTGCCTGGCACCCGGAGCATCTTTATGATTCGACTTTTCTCCCTCCTTCTGCTGACTCTCGCGCCCGCTTGTCTGCGGGCGCAAACCGTCTGGCCATCCATCGAAATCATCGATGCCAGGATGAAGACGCACCGCGGATCGTTCGTTGTCGTCACCGCCGACTCGCTGACCGTGCAAACCGCCGCCGGCCAAGCCACGTTGCAGCGGAATACCATCGCGAGAGTCTCCCGCCGTCTTCCGGGAGCCAAACGGCGCCAAATCCTGCTGGGAGCAGCAGTTGGGGGCGGCGCCGCCCTGGCCATCGGCGCCATCGCAGACCGGCGGTTCGCCAATGAGGGCCGTAACCACCTCGCCAAAGCAATTCTGACCCCAATCGGCGTCGGCGCCGGGGCAGCGCTCGGAGCCGCTTCCGGCGGCTGGGAGACCGTTTACCGCGCCAAGGCAATCGCGCGACCCACACCGTGAAGGCCTGCACGGATCACCCCATGCCGAACTCCCTTGGAACCATCCTGCCCCTGCGGCTGTCCC
>LNFE01000231.1 GCA_001464575.1 Acidobacteria bacterium Ga0077553
CCCGCCACGGCGTCGTACTTCGCTTCCACTTTCTGCTGCAGCGTCTGTTTCACTTCGAACGGCGCCGTGAATTTCGTCGCCGTCGCCGTCACCGGCGAAGTCACCGAGTAGAGGTGCCACCCCGGCTCAATCACCGCCGCCACTTTCATCCGGATCGCAGCCCCGGGTTCCGCCTTCGCTGCCGTCGCGGTGACGGTCCACTGCACCGGATTCGGGGTCTGCCCCCACAGCGAGGCGGCAACCAGAAAAAGCCAAAAAGAACGCATGTTTACCCTTCGTCATTCTCTCATGCCGAGTTACGGTATGATCCAACCCATGGCACTCAATATGCTCGGCGCATACGGCGAATGGGCCGCTTACACCGTTCCGGACCCGCCCCGCCTCTCCTTCCGTCAGCCCGTTTTCACCGACGTCAATGCATGGCGCCCTGTTGCCCGCGCCCGTTTCCACGAAGCTATCGTCGCTCCCGCTCCCCCGGCTTCGCCGCGGCCAATCATCGAGCACCAGATGGAGTTTGACGGGCTCCACATCGAGCATCTCAAGTGGCAGCTGCCGTATGGCCCGCCCACGGAGGCCCTGGTCCTCAAGCCGGCCAAAGCGACCGGCAAACTCCCCGGCATCGTGGGCCTGCACGACCACGGCGGCAATAAGTACTTTGGCCTCCGCAAAATCACCCGCATTTCGAAGGACCCTCATCCGCTCATGATCCGCCACCAGGATCATTATTACGGCGGAACCGCCTGGGCCAACGAACTCGCCCGCCGCGGTTACGTCGTCGTCATCCACGATACCTTCACTTTCGGCTCACGCCGCATCCGCTGGGGTGATGTCCCTGGAAACATCCGGAACAACATGGTCGAAGCCAACCCGGAATCCGAGGACGAAATCGTCAAGTACAACAACTGGGCCGGAGGGCACGAGCATCTGGTCGCCAAGAGCCTCTTCTCCGCCGGACTCACCTGGCCCGGAGCTTTCGTCTACGACGATCAGCGCGCTCTCGATTACCTTGCCTCCCGCCCCGATGTGGACGCCACGCGCATTGGTTGCGCCGGCCTCTCAGGCGGCGGCCTCCGCACCGTCATGCTCACCGGCGCCGATGAACGCATCCGCTGCTCGTGTTGTGTCGGCATGATGACCACATGGCGCGACTACATCCTCAATAAGTGCTACACGCACACCTGGATGTGCTACGTCCCCGGCCTGCCCAAAGACCTCGACTACCCCGAGATTCTCGGCCTCGCCGCGCCCAATCCTGTCCTGGTCCTGAACAATAATCAGGATTCGCTCTTCACGCTTCCGGAAATGCAGCGCGCCGACCAGATCCTCACGGACGTGTACAAGAAGGCCGGCGCCGCCGATAAGTACAAAGCCAACTTCTATCCCGGTCCCCACAAGTTCGATCGCGACATGCAGAAAGACGCCTTCGCGTGGTTCGACCGCTGGCTGAAGGGTTAGCCCCGGCGCTCCACCTTCACCGCCGAGATCTTAAATCCGGCCTGTCCGTAGGGGCTGTCCGTGGAGCCGATCTCCAGCCGTCCGCTCACCCAGACGCTGTAGATCGGCTCCACCTTTGCCGGCCGCCCGGTCGACATGGTCGCATAGACAATCTGGTTGGCCGGGGGAGCCGGGGTGTGAACGCACGCCCCGGCCGTCGGCACCACGAGAAACTCAACCGCCTCGTCAAATCCATCGTCAAACGGCACCATGTAACCGGCGATCTTCACGTCGGTCCCCGCCACCAGTTCGAGCAAGGGATTCGCCTGGCCGGTCCGCGTGTCCAGCCCGCGGAGCATCGCCCAGGTGATCTCGGCAAACCCCTTGTCCCCACTCGCCGCCGCCGTCTCTAGCGGTTCGGCCGGCACCGCCCGCGGCACATGGATCTTCCGCGGCCCTGCCTGTTCTTCGACCGGCACGGCCTTGAATTTCGGCCCGCAACCTGCCAGAACGCCGGTCGTTAACGCCAGAAAGGATCGCCGCCACATAGCCCTATCCTATCGCCTGATACCCTGGAAAGCAGCATGCGATCTCTCTTCCTTCTGGCCTCTGTCGCCCTTCTCAGCGGACAGTCTCCTCTCCTCGTCAAACCCTACCTCCAACTCGGTGACAACCCCACCGATGCCAGCCGGATGACCGTCGTGTTTCACGCCGCCGCCCCGGGCAAGTTCACCGTCACCGGGCCAAAAGGCAAAGCCATCCCGGCCGTAGAGCAAAAGATCGCCGCCACCTCCGTCGCCGAGCACTTCGTTTACTCCGCCGAGCTCACCGGCCTCAAGCCGGGCGCCGAGTTCCTCTATTCGGTCTCCCACGATAGCAAGATCATTTTCCAGGCGAAAGGCCTCGCCCGCAAGTCCGCCGGGCAACCCTCCCGCACCGTTATCTTCGGCGATAGCGGCCAGGACAACACCCCACAGCGCGAAATCGCCTGGCGAACCGTCCAAGCCAAGCCCGACATGGTCTTCATCGTCGGTGACATTGTTTATAGCCGCGGCCTGGTTTCCGAATATCGCCAAAAGCTCTACCCGGTCTACAACGCCGACACCGACTCCCCCAACGGCGTCGGCCTGATGCGCTCCCGCCTCTTCACTGGCGTCCCCGGCAACCACGACACCGTGACGACCGACACCACGAAATATCCCGACGCGCAGGCCTACTTCCTCTACTGGAAGCAACCCCGGAACGGACCCGCCCTCGGCGGTAAGCACCAGCCCCTACTCCAGGGCGACCATGCAGCTGCGTTCAAAACGAGTGCCGGCTCCGCCTTTCCCAACGCCGCCAACTACTCCTTCGACTACGGCAACGCCCACTGGACCATGCTCGACGGCAACGACTACGTCGACTGGCAGGACCCCGCACTCCAGAAATGGGTCGCCGACGACCTCGCCAAAGCCGGCAAGGCTACCTGGCGTTTCATCGGCTTCCACCAGCCCGGGTTCAACTCCTCGAAAGCCCACTTCTCCCAGCAGCAACTGCGCTGGCTCGCTCCGATCTTCGAGAAGGGCGGCGTCGATGTCGTTTTCTCAGGCCACGTCCATAACTACCAGCGGTCTTATCCGCTAACCTTCACCCCCTCCGGCCCCGGCGCCAAGAAAGGTGAGGTCGATGGCGCCTGGAAGCTCGACCAAGCCTACGCGGAAAAGGGCAAACCCAAGGGCGTCATCTACATCGTTACAGGAGCCGGCGGCGCCGGCCTGTACAACCCGGAACAGGACCAGAATCGCGCCACATGGCAGCCGTTTACGAAACTCTTCGTATCACGAAACCACAGCTTATCCATCCTGGACCTGAACGGCAAAAATCTCCTCTTCCGTCAACTCGACGGCAAGGGCCAGGAGCTCGACCGCTTCGAAATCGCGAAGTAGACCCCGGAAAAACCAAAGGCCCCGCTATCACCCGGGGCCGCTGGACATTACCGGCGGGAGCGCCGCCGGGATGTTTTGGGGAGAATCAGGCTCGATGGCATCGCAATGCCGCGAATCCTGTGTTTGATTGGATGTTACGGCGCTGCGACCCTAAGAGTCAAGTAAAAAATCTAACGATTTTTATCGCAGATAAATTATTTATAATCAACAACTTACCAGCCGTCTCGCAGAGTCGATTTTCTGTGCAAAACCTGTGGAAAACCAGTGGAGATCGGCGATCGTTTCCCCTCAAACTACAGAAACTAGGGCCAGTTACGGCTGTTTCGGACCCTCATCTTCGAGCGAAAGCGATACGATCGCCTCTTCCCGAGGACGGATGTTCCCGAAGCCGCCGCCGGTGGCCACCCGGATCCCGGCAAACAGCAATCCCGCCACCGTCGCCAAGCCAATCAAAATCCCAATCAGCTTCACGATCGCCAGGATGAGATCCCCGACGTTCTGCTGCGGAGGCGGCGCCGTGTTCGAGTTCAACGTGACGGTGGCTTCGTATTGCACCTGCGAGAGCACCCGCTGCGCCGCGTCGGGATTCGGAGCCTTCGTCACCACCCCGATCAGCGGACCGCTCCGCGAGGCCGTCAGCCCCGGCAGCGCCTGGAACGCGGCGATCTGCTTCTGGGCGATCTGATGGTTCGGATAAGCGAATACCGCAAGCTCCACGGCCCCGTCCCGATCCGCGAACCGTCCCACGATGCCCTCCGTATCGAACTGGAACGCGACGACGGAAGGCGGAACCTGCGGCGCGAACTTCTCCAAACTGACTGGGCCGGTGATGTACCGTTCCGAGTTCAGCGCCCGCGCCTCTTTCGGCAGGAACCCGGCTAAAGCGGGCAGCGCGGCATTTTCAAACCGCGGCAGACTCAAAACCAACTGGTGGACCGTCTCTTCCTCCGGCAGATATCCTTCAAAACGAAGGACATAGTTCCCATACGCCAGCAGCGTCTGCCCGCCGGACTTCACGGCCACCTTAGCCGCCGCCTCTGTCGTGGGCTGGGCCTCGGCCGGACGCAAAATCTGCCACGCAGCCAGTGCGGCCGTCGAATCGCGCAGCCGCCAGGCCGAAACCGAGAAGCTCTTCACGGGTCCAGAGACGCCCTTCTCGTTCGGCCTTCCTTTTCCCTCGTAGACCGCCGTCTCGCCTTCCTGGAAGCCGTACTCCCGCCATAAACCCGGGTCGGGAGCCGTTAACGGGGTCGCCGATTTCCGGGCGTGCAATTCAATTCCCTCCGGCAGCAGGGCCGCCGAAAGGGGCATCACCGCGCAGAAAAGTGCCGCTACTCGTTGATTCCGTGACATTTTTTGTATTTTTTGCCGCTTCCGCAGAAGCACGGATCATTGCGGCCCACTTTCTTAGACGCCACAACCGGCGTTTGTGGTGCCGAAGGAGCTGAACCGCCGAGAAATTGCAATTCGGCGAGTTCCTTTTCCTTCTTCTTTTCGATTTTCCGGGTGAACTCGGTGATCGACGCCCGAGCCGCCTTCTGGTCCACGGGGGCCGGCTCCGGCGGGCCCGCGGCAACCATCGCGCCGCCGTCGCCATCCGGGTCCTCCGGTTCGCCGCGGAATCGGGTGGACAGGCCTTCCTCACCTTCGTTGTCTTCGGCAACCTGCATGAAGAAGAGATAGCGCAGGGTCTCGTCTTCAATCCGGTCCATCATGTCCTGGAAGAGAGTGAACGACTCTTTCTTGTATTCAAGCAGCGGGTCCTTCTGGCCGTACGCCCGCATCCCGATGCCCTCTTTGAGGTGGTCCATCGACAACAGGTGGTCCTTCCACTGGTTGTCGATCACGTTCAGCATAATGATGCGTTCGGCTTCGCGGATATAGTCCGGGCCGATCATCGCCTCTTTCTGCTCATAACGGGCCTTGAGTAGATCGAAGATCGTATCCTCAATCTCTTCACGGCTCATCTGGGGATACTGAGAGCTGTCGATCGTTACCCCGAACCGCGTCAGGATATCGGACTCGAGACCCGAAAGATCCCATTCGTCCACGCGGGCCTTTTCCGGAATCCGCGACAGCACCAGCGTCTCCACCAGGCCCTTCGACATCTCGAAGACCCGTTCGCGCTGCTCCAAACCCTCAAGCAAGCTGCGCCGCATGCCATAGACGGCATTGCGCTGCTTGTTCATGATGTCGTCGTACTCGAGAACGTGTTTGCGGCTGGCAAAGTTCTGAGCTTCGACTGCCTTCTGCGCCGCCGCGATCCGCCGCGTAATCAGTTTCGATTCAATCGGCACGTCCTCTTCCATGCCGAGCCGCAGCATCAAATTCTGCATTCGCTCGCCACCGAAGATGCGCAGCAGGTCGTCCTGCAGCGATAGGAAGAACTTCGAAGCGCCGGGGTCGCCTTGGCGGCCCGCGCGGCCGCGCAGCTGGTTGTCAATGCGGCGCGACTCGTGCCGCTCGGTGCCGACGACGATCAGACCGCCCGCGGCTACCACCTTGTCATGTTCCTCATCGCAAACGGCTTTGTGCTTCTCGAAAATTTCAGTCCATTGCGGCATCGGCACGCGGTAATTCAGCGCCCCCCGCTGAAAGTAATAGAACTCGCGGTCAGCCACCAGCCCGCCGGCGCCCTCCGGCATCGACTCCAGGTAGTGCTTTTTTAAACACTCTTCCTGCGCCAGAAAATCCGGGTTCCCGCCCAGCAGAATGTCCGTACCGCGTCCGGCCATGTTGGTCGAAACGGTCACGGCGGCATACCGCCCGGCCTGCGCGATGATGAAGGCTTCCCGCTCGTGGTTCTTCGCGTTCAGCACCTCGTGCTTCACGCCGAGCCGCGTCAAAATCGTCGACAGCCGCTCGGACTTCGTCACCGAAATCGTACCGACCAGCACGGGCTGGCCCTTGGCGTGGCACTCTTGAATCTCTTTGGCCGCGTTCCGGAACTTCTCTTCCTCGGTCCGGTAGACGATGTCGTTGAACTCGATCCGCTTCATAGGACGGTTCGGCGGCACCGGCGACACGTCGAGTTTATAGGTCTTGCCGAATTCGGCCGCTTCCGTATCCGCTGTACCGGTCATGCCCGAAAGCTTCTTGTACATGCGGAAGTAGTTTTGGAAGGTGATCGAGGCGAGCGTTTGCGTCTCGCGCTGGATCTTCACCCCTTCCTTGGCTTCAATCGCCTGATGGAGCCCGTCGCTCCACCGCCGTCCGGGCATGATTCGGCCGGTGAATTCGTCGACGATTACCACTTCCTGCTCGCCGTCTTCGCCCGGCCGGACCAGGTAGTCCTTGTCCCGATGGAACAGCACATGCGCCTTCAGGCCCTGCTGGACGTGGTGATTCACTTCGATGTTCGACGGGTCGTAGAGGTTGCCGCAGTTCAGCAGCCGCTCCACCTTCAACACGCCCTCTTCGGTCAGCGCCACGCCCCGGTGCTTTTCGTCGACGGTGTAGTCGCCGGTGAAGTACTTTTCGCCGGGTTCCTTACCCTCAATCACCTCGCCCCGAATCAGCTTGGGGATGATCTGATTGATCCGGTAATACTTGTCGGTTGACTCCTCCGACGGGCCCGAGATGATCAACGGCGTCCGGGCTTCGTCG
>LNFE01000232.1 GCA_001464575.1 Acidobacteria bacterium Ga0077553
GAGATCGTGGACGATACAACCGACGGAGAGGCCCAAAAATTTGTAGACGCGGCCCATCCATTCCGAGTCGCGGCGGGCCAGATAATCGTTTACCGTGACCACATGAACGCCTTTTCCTTCGAGGGCGTTCAAATAGCAGGCCAGCGTCGCGACGAGCGTTTTGCCTTCACCGGTCCGCATTTCGGCGATTTTGCCCTGATGCACAATCACCCCGCCGATCAACTGCACGTCGTAGTGACGCATATTGAGGACCCGGCGTCCGGCCTCGCGAACGGTCGCAAAGGCCTCCACTAAGATGTCGTCGAGCGTTGCGCCCTGCTCGAGTTTGTGCTTAAATTCGGCGGTTTTGCCCGAAAGCTCGGCGTCGGAAAGTTTTTCAAAGGATGGGGCGAATTCGTTGATGGCAGCGATCACGGGCTTGAGCTGTTTGAGCTCACGTTCGGATTTCGTGCCGAAAATCTTCGCTAGCAGAGCGTTAATCATAGGAAAGGCGAATAGAGGTACGGCTCACCAAACGGCAGAGTCCGCCTAAATCTTAGTTTACCGCTCAAGAAACGCAAATGCGGGCCGATAACGCAAATCAAGAGGTAGACGAGAAAAATGGATTCCTTAAACGGTGCCTGGCTGAATCGGGTGTGCGACCCGGCGGAGATGACTTTGGGCGCGGCCGTTGCACAAGCCCTATTGGCGGCCCGTTCTCACCCGGAGGTCGTCGATGTCCTGCTGACGCGTTTGCGGGTTGAGTCCGAACCCGGCGTGGTGGACCGTCTGCTCGAACTCCTGGGAGCGGTGACTCCCGCGGAGCGCATCAACGACGTCCTCCAGCCCTACGTCAACTCGGACAATCCCCGCATCCGGTCGAAGGCGCTGAAGCTTTACGCCTGCGCGACGGGAGACGCGCAATGGGCCATGCAGTTTCTCGGCCATAGCGATTCCCGTTTCACCGCCAACGTCGTCGAAGCCCTGTGGGGCGCCAAGTCCACCCCCGAATTGCGGGAGTTCTTCTGGGCGGCCTGTGGCAGCCCCAACGGCCGGGTCGCGGGCAATGCCGTGGTTGGTCTCTTCCATCTCGGCGACCCGCGCGCGATCGACGTCCTTCGCCGCCTGTGTCGCGACGAGTCCCCCAACGTTCGCGCGTCCGCGGCGTGGGTGATCGGCACGGTAGGCTGGATCGAAGGGATGGACATTGCGGTCGAGATGATGAAGGATCCGAATCCAAATGTTCAACGCAACGCCATCCAAGTGGTTCGCCGTCTGCAGTCGCTCGCCGGCACGGCGAAACGAGCCCCGGTCTCGCCCACCCGCTAATGGCGTTGGGCCACGAAGAGGCGAGGATTCTCCGGGCGCAGCTGCACCGTGAGACCCCGACGGCTTAAGTGGGCAGCCACCGCCGGACCATCGTAGTCGCCATGCAGTTCGCCGACCACCAAATCGACCCGCGCTAACCAATCGCAGTTTTCGCCGAACAGCGCCTTCTCCGCCCCCTCCACGTCGATCTTGAGCAAGCCGATCCGCTCCCAACCCAACTCCGCTAAGATCCCCTCGACCGTACGCCCCGGCACCGTACATATCCCCAGGCCTCCGCTGCGCAACCCCGGCACCACGGAGTGCGCCCCCGACACCGCACTCAACTGCAACTCCACCGGACCGTCCGCCAAGGTCAGCGCCGCGCCGATCACCCGCGCTTCCACCTGGTTCAACTCCAACGTCCGCCGTAGAGCTCGCAGATTCTCCGGCTCCGGCTCCACTACCGCCAAGCGCGCCGCCGGATACCGCCGCGCCATGGCTACGGCCGCATACCCGCAGTTGGCGCCCGCATCCAGGATGGTGCCGGGCGCACCGCTGGGCCAGGAGTACTCGGACTCCATCACCACCTGCTCGAGACAGATCAGATCGTCCGAGCGCAACCGCAACGGCGCCACCATCCGCCGCCCCTCCCACTGCACGTTCACAGTCAGGACGCCTCCGGGTGCCAACCACGGGAGGCGCCAGCGCAACGTGTAGGCCACCTGCGCCACCATCAGCTTCACCCGATCGAACCACGTCGCCCCATACGCACTGCGCTCTCGCAGATCCCGCCAAAACTGCCCGAACCGCAACTCCCGTGGCGTCATTCCACCCTTCGCATCCGCATCATCGCATTCGCCAATCGCCCCTGCACTCCCGCAGGCAGCACCACCTGACTCATCACCGCCGCCAACTGCCACCAGGTCCGCCCGTCCGCCAGCATCCATCCCGGAGCCCAGCGAATCCCCGCCCATAAGAGACCCAACGCTTCCCTGCCCCGGCCCCCTTCGTAGGCCGAGACCGACGCCACCCGCCGCGCGTTGGCCTGCGCGCGCGCCCGGTACGGCGCCACCGCCGCGGCATCCATCCGCTCCATCTTGGCCAGAATCTCTTCCCAGGCCAACAGAAACCGCGCGACGTCACGGGTCACCTGCCCCTTCCGCCTCCGGCACACCGTATCCACAGCCGCAATCCCCAACAATCCGCCAGGATACCGCCGGGCCAGCCGCAGCCAATAGTCGTGGTCCGCTCCCTGCGTCAGCTCTTCATCAAAACCGCCAGCCTCTTCGAAAACCCGTCGCCGCAAAACGATCCCCGGCGTCGGAATCGTATCTTCCATCAGCAACTCCCCAAAAGTCGGCCGTCCCGGCCGGCCAAAAGGAACCCGGCCGAGCGGCCGGCCCGCCATGTCGACGAACCGCGCGCGACCGAACACCCCCACCGTCGTCTCATCGCTCGCCGCCAGCCGGCCCGCCAGTGCGCCCGGGAGCCAGTAATCATCCGCATCCAGGAACGCCACCCACTCGCCCCGCACCTCAGCCACGCCCCGGTTCCGCGCGGCTGCCGGACCGCGGTTCTCCGTTCGAATCACCTTGGCTTCTGCCCCTGCCGCCTCCGCGGCCGTCTCATCCGTCGAACCGTCGTCCACCACCACCACTTCGTCTACCTCCGGCTGGGCCCACGCCGTTCGCACGGCGCCGGCGATCATCCCAGCCGCCTCGTAAGCCGGAATCACCACACTGACTGGCTTCATCGGCGCCGCACCTGGCGCTCCAGCCATTGGTACGACCGATCAGGCAACAAACTTTTCGCCACCATGCCCCCGGCCAACAGATAGTTCCGCCGCTCAACCAGGAATCGGCCCGGAGCGGCCCCGAAACCCTGCGCCAGCAGGCGCCCGGCCATCCCGATCTCCCCGGCTTCCAATGCCAAGTAAGCAAAATACCGATGCATGTTCATCGCCCCAATCTGCCCTGCCGTCAAAGCGAGGTCCGGATCCCGCTCTCGGACCCGGGCTAAGACCCACTCCCAACCCTCCGCCATCCTCCGCCACTTGCCCGTGATCTGTCCATCGCGGCGGCGGTATAGCACCAGAATTTCGGGCACGCATCGGACATTGCGCCGTCGCCCATGCGTCACGCGCAGCCAGTAATCGTAGTCGTAGCACGCGCCGATGTCGGTCGCAAACTCCCCCACGCGCTCTACGGCGGACCGCCGCAGCACCACCGCCGAGCCGTTTGCGCAGTAGTTTTCCACCAACAAGTCCGCCTCTCCGAGCGGGTCCCGGGCCAGGCGGGAAGTCGGACCCAAGTCCCTCCCCGCGGCATCCACCATCCGGGATAGGCCGAAGGTCGTCTCACATTCCGGATGCTCCCGCATCACCGCTAGTTGGCGCTCCAGATTCCGTGGCGTCCACAAGTCGTCCCCATCCAGAAACGCGATGAACTCGCCGCGCGCCCGCTCCAACCCAAAGTTGGACGCCGCCGCGGCTCCCCGGTGCGAGCATGGAAACAGCCGCAATCGCGGATCTTCAATCTTCTCGACCTGCGCCCGTGTATCGTCCGTTGACGCGTCGTCCACGACGATCAACTCAAACTCCGGCATGGTTTGCGCCAGCGCCGAACGCACAGCTACCTCAATGTATGGACCAACGTTGTAGGCAGTGGTGATAACGGAAACTAACAACTCTCTCATTCTCGCCGATTTCTGGCCGATACGTTCCCAAGGAGGGGTTAGCATGTCCTCAATCTCCAGCCTTTCGCCCCGGTCCCTCGGCGTCAGCCAGGTCTCTGCCCGGAGCCGCGAATCCACCGCCGCCAAGCTCACCGTCACCACCGCCGAAGGCGACAAAGTCACGCTCTCGTTCGCGCAGGACACCCGCGCCAATTTCTCCGCCGGGGCGGCCTACGGTCCGAACGGACAGGCGACCGCCGCTCGCTCCAGTTTCCGCCAGGAGACCCAGGTCGCAGTGAAGATCGAAGGCAACCTCTCCGATGCCGAACTCAGCGACATCAAGGACCTCATCGGCCAGTTGGCCCAGCCGGGCGAGCCGAAGGCGGCCCGATCCGGCCCTGCCCTCGACACCCTGCAAAGCTTCGAGTTTGCCTATCGCCGCCGGGTCGAAGTCGACCTTCGCGCTTCGCAATACTCAATCGACGCTTAGGGCCAGCGCAACTGCTGGTGCAGGAACGCAAACGTCCCCACGCCCCAAATCTGGTGCGGGCCCGGAAAGTACTCGATCGTCGTCTTCTCCCCTAAGCCCCAGTGCGCGTACAGACGCCGCACCTTGGCGTACTCATAGCTCACCCATTCGTCAATCCCCACCCCGTCGGCGTGCCCCCGTTCCACCATGAACGCCCGGGGCGCCATCAGCGCGGCCAGTTCGTAGTGCCCAAACGTGTTGCCCTGGTTGAAATCGAACATCTCATACTCTTGGGTGAATAAGTAGCTGTAGGGGGCCTCATTCGAGGCGATCTTCCACGTCCACTCGTTAAAGTTCCCCGAACAGATCACGACTTTGTAGCGGGGCTCCACCGGCGGCACCAGCATCGCGGTCCGCCCGCCGTAACTCAGCCCGTAGAATCCGATCCGGTCACCATCCACCATCGGCAGCTTCTCGAGCCAGTCGAGCGTTGCTTTGTGCTGCGCCACGATAAACGAGTACAACGTCAGACCCAGCGGATTGGCCTTCCGCTGCAGCCGGCGGAACCGGTCGCCATGGATGTATGGGTTTTGTGGAGCGTACACGATAAAGCCCCGCTCCACTAACCGCGCGGCGAACCGGCCATACACCTGCGCCGCCTTGGCGTCGGCCGGCTGGATCAAGTCTTGGGGACGCCCTTCGAGCCCGTGCTGCGCCACCACGAGCGGCCGCCGCTCGCCCGGTTTCATCCCCTTCGGAACCAGCAGAATCCCGTAGCCGAACACCTCCCCGGCCACCGGGACCGTCACCTCCCAACCCGTATAATCCACTGCATCATAAATCCGTCGGGACTCCACCTTTCCCCTGCCGTCGAGCGCAATCGCGCCAGTTCCTTCGTTGACGTAGTGGGCCAGATAGGGCGCTTTACTCTTCGCCCACGCCGCCGGTGTGGTCAGATCCGCCTTCGCCCACCACTCCCCCCGCCGCCGCTCCGCTTGCCGCAGCAGCTTTTGGCAGAACTCCACCATCTGCTGAAAGTGCGCCTCCGAGGCCGTCAGGCCGCTCTCCGGCGCTGCCTCCACCCGCTTCACCCGCGTCGATTCGATCTCCCCCGCCCCCTTCCAGATATTCCGCCACAGCGGCCCGGCATCGGGCAACGGCCCCACTCGCCCCTCTTCGATTCTGTCGTCGACATAAGTGCTATAGAGCGCCACCACCGCGCCTTCGCCCTGCCCGCTCACCCGCACCGGCAGCCCCCGCGCCACGCAGTAGTCGACGGCCGCCAACACCATCTGCACTTCGAAGCCCAGCACATGCCGCCCCAGCGGATAGGCCATCCGGTAAAGATGCTCCCGCCGCGCATGGCGCCCTTTCCCCACCGGCTCCAGGCCCAATAGCGCTGGTTGAAACACCAACTCGCCCGCTCCAGGCGACTTCACCTCTTCCATCGCAATCCAGCACCGCGTTGGCCTCCCCGCTGGCTGCCGAACCACCCCCTCGGCATCGAGACCCGCTAAGACCGGCCAACCGCCCGCCCGCAACTCGGTAAAAGGAACCCGCGCGTCCACCACGCCAATCAATTCGCGCATCCGCTCCGGGCCCGCCGCCTTGCGCCCTACCGCAGCCCGGTCGAGATACCGGTCGATACCGTCGAGCATCGCCAAGCTGAGGTCCCCGCCTCTCTCTAACGCCGCGGTGCCCGGGAACGGCTGCGCCCACAGCCCCCCAACAAACCCGAACCAAACCAAAACGCGCATCAGCCTAAGCTACACGCATCGCCACCATCGTGCCAATCCCCCACACCAGACTAATCGCCAGCATGACGATTCCCAATTTGCGCTCCTTCTTTCGCACAAACCACAGATACAGCCCGGTGCCGCCCAGCAGCAGCAAACCGAACGAAACCAGCCCCACCAGCCAACCGTACACGTTCACCCAACTGTCCTCGTGCCACAGCCCCGCTGCCGTATGCAGCCGGTTCATCATGCCGGCAAAGCCCCAGCGATTGGTCTTCATCTGCGCCGCCCCGGTCGCCTCTTCGTACCGCACCTCGTGCACCACCCCCGGCTTCACCATCCGGAACTGGGTCACCCCGTCCTTTTGCCGGATCTGCGCCAGGTCTCCTTCCAGCTTTAAGCCGGTCCGCAACACCTGCGCCACGTCCCGCGGCGCCAATCCTGCCGCGACCTGCGTCTTCCACTCCACCGACACCGGTTTCGTATCCGCCCAAGTGGGATGAGCGAACTGCAGCGAACTCCACCCGTACATGAGCACGAACAACATCGAAAACAGCCCGGCCGTCAAATGGACATCGCGCAACACCGGATAAAGCTTCCGCTTCATTGCATCCTCCAATAAATCGCGAGAAACGCCGCCGTCCCCAAGACCGCCGCCACCAGCGCACCTTTATGGGTCAACCGCAGCGTCCACCAGAGCAGGATCCCCGTCAATACCATTCCCAGCAAACTCCAGACAGCCAACTCGTTGTACCAGACCCACGCCCGCACCCGCCAATCGGGCGACGGGTTGCGAGTCGTGGTGGCGTGAATCCGGTTCAAGTATTCGAGGACGTCGATCCGGGTCTCCTCGAACACGAGCTTGTCCTCATGCACCACTACCCTGGTCAGCCCGTTCACTTGATAGAAATCCAGCAAGAGTTTTCCATCGGCCGTATGCCGCAGAAATTGCTTCGCAATGGGGTTCGCCAGCGCTGGCGCAAACTCTTTGCGAATCTTCTCGGCCAGCGCGGCGTCGTCGAGATCCTTTGGCGCCACAAACGGCTTTTCCCACCGCTTCGCCTCGGGCTGCGCGCGCTCCTCCCATTTGGGCGCCATGGTCGCATAGACGCCAATCACCCCGAACACGCACAAACTCGAAAAGCTCAACAGACTCAGGTAAATGTGAACTTGTTGAATCAACGCCCGCATAAAATTCATGGATGCCCACCAGCATCCCACGACTGCTCTCTTTTTAACGGCCCGCGAATGGAGGCAGCACCGGTGTCGCTTTCACGGTGCCGAGCGCGACCGTCGTCCGGGTACGCACAATCCCCGCGAGCCCTTTCAACTTTTCGCTCAGAAACCCGTCCAAGGCCCGCGGACTGGCCGTCACTACTTTTAAAAGGTAGTCGTCGTCGCCAGCGACATGATGGCATTCCAGCACCTCGGCAAACGCCGTGACTTTCTTCAAAAACGGCGCCCGGTACCGGGGATGCCCCAGCGTCACAAACACGAACGCCGTCATCGCCAGCCCCACCGCCTCCGGCTCCACCAACACGGTGAATCCTTTCACGACGCCCCGCCCCTCGAGCGCCCGCACATGGGCCGTTACCGCTGGGGCCGAGACGCCAAGCTCCCCGGCCAACTCCGCCCAGCTCATCCGCCCGTTGGCGGCGAGCAGGATCAGCAGTTTGGTATCGAACTCCGAAAGGTCATCTGGCATTTGATTCATAATACAGAAATGCTCTCCGCTTTAGAATCTGAAGCCGATCTGGCGGCCTTCCTCGCCGCCTTTTCCGCCACCACTCTCCCCGCGGAGCAGTGGACCCACGCCGCCCACGTCGCAGTCGCCGCCGCGTGGATTCACGAAAACCCCGCCTCGGCCCTCGACCGTCTTCGGCCTGCCATCCGCGAATACAACGCCGCCACCGGCGGCAAGAACACGGAGACCTCGGGCTATCACGAAACGCTTACCCGCTTTTGGGTCCTCCGCATTGCGGAAACCTTGCCGCACGAAAAAAGCCGCCTCGAAGCCGTCCGGGATGCCGTTGCCCGCTACGGCCTGCAAAGCCGCCTGTTTCGCCAGTACTACAGCTTTGACGTCGTCAATTCCGTCGACGCCCGCCGCGAATGGATTGCCCCGGATCTACTCGGGTAGCCGTAGCGACTGATGGCTCACCAGCTGCCATTGCGCGCCCTTCTTGGCAAACACGTGGGTAAAGGCCAAATGCGCCTTCCCCGGCTTGCCATCCGTCACGAACTCCACCTGCGCATCGGCATTCACCACGGCCGCCGTCCCGTACACTCGCGCCTTGACGTTCCCGTATTTCACGGACACATACTTCTGCTTCCCGCTGCGCATCGACTCAATGTAGCCGGCCTTGGTCTCGACGAGGCCGGTCGAGTGCAGGTAGTGCAGGTCTTCCGCCAGCACCTTGCCGAGCAGCGCAAAGTCGTTCTTCGTAATCCCGGCGGCCCAGTCCTGTTCGGCCTTTTTGACATCCTCTTCGGCGCCCGCGAACGCGGCGGCGGCCAGCAGCAGAGTAGCTAGAAAAATTCGCATACGGGCATTATGGCGTGATTTGGCCCAGTATGACAGCCCGCCGGGCCCCGGTCGCCGACGGCAGATTCCCCGGCTTCCGCAGCCACGTCTGCCGGGCTAGCATGGCAAAAGCGACCGCTTCTTTCGCCATCACCGGGATCCCCCACTCGACGGTGGTCGTCACGCGGGTTCCCGGCAATAAAGCCGTGAGATGCGCCATGATCATCGGGTTCATCGTCCCGCCCCCGGCCGCGATCAGTTCGTCTGTTCCCGGCGGAATCGCTTGGGCAATGGATGCGGCGGTGAAGACCGTCGCGGTCGCCAGCAAGTCCTCGAGCGGCAGTTGCGTCGCCAGCAACCCGGCCACAAACTCGCGCCCGTACTGTTCCCTCCCGCAGCTCTTCGGCGGCTTCTTGGCAAAGTACGGCGCCTTCAGCAGGTCGTCCAGCAATCCGCGGTGGACCCGCCCCTTCGCCGCCAGCTTCGCCCCGCGGTCGTAGCTTAACTTGCCCTTCGACGCCACCCAGGCCAGTTGGTCGATCACCATGTTCCCCGGGCCCGTGTCGAACGCCACGGCATCCGCGCCGGGCTGCAGCACGGTGATGTTCGCAATGCCCCCGATGTTCAGGGCCACCCGCATCAGCTTTTTGTGCCGGAACAGCAGGTCATCCACAAAAGGAACCAGCGGCGCACCCTGCCCTCCGGCGGCAATGTCGCGCGGCCGGAAGTTCGACACGACCGGCTTGCCCGTCCGCTCCGCCAACACCTGCGCCTCGCCCAACTGCAGTGTGCATCCCGCTTCGTGGAACACCGTCTGCCCGTGGCATCCGATCAGGTCGATCGGCGACGTGAGCTTAGCGACGGCCTTGGCGTACAACTCCGCCAGCCGGAAGTTCCACCGCGCAATCTCCGCCGTATGGGTCGCCGCGTTCGAAATCGAGAGCAGCCCCTCCCTCGTCGAATTGCTATAGAGCACCTCGCGGTGTTCGCAAAGCGTCCAGCCGCCCTTGGCGAATTCCACCACCGCCAGGCTGATTCCATCGAGCGACGTTCCGCTCATGATCCCGCAGACTCGCATCAGCCAAGCTCCTTTTGCAGGGTCGCCAGAATCTGGAGCGCTTCAATCGGCCGTAGCTCATCCAGCTTCAGCGCGCGGATCCGGGCCGCGAGGTCCCCTGTCACCGGCTCGAATAAGCGGATTTGCATCGGAGCCTGCCGTGGTGGAGCCACCACGGTCTCCTCGGTCTGTTCATGCAGCGCCAGAATCTCGCGGGCCCGTTCAATCACGCTCGAAGGCAGCGCCGCCAGCCGCGCCACTTCAATGCCGTAGCTCTTGTCCGCCGCGCCGGGCTCCACGCGCCGGAGGAAGATGATCTGGTCGCCCGCTTCCTTCACGGACACATGGAGATTGCAGACGCCCCGCAGGCGCTCGGCGAGCACCGTGAGTTCGTGATAATGCGTCGCGAACAGCGTCCGCGCGCCGATGCGTTCATGGACGTGCTCGACGACGGCCCACGCCAGCGCCAGCCCATCGTAGGTCGCCGTGCCGCGGCCAATTTCGTCGAGGATGATCAGACTATTCTTCGTGGCCGTGTTGAGGATGACCGCCGTCTCCGTCATCTCCACCATGAAGGTGCTCCGGCCCCGCGCCAGGTTGTCCGCGGCGCCAATGCGCGTAAACACCCGGTCCACGACGGGCAGCGTCGCCGACTGCGCCGGTACAAACGAACCCAACTGCGCCAGAATTGAGATCAGCGCCGTTTGGCGCAAGTACGTCGATTTGCCGCCCATGTTCGGGCCCGTGATGATCCCAAGAAATTCGCTCTGGGTGTTCAGGGAGACGTCGTTGGGAATGAACCGCTGAGCGTCCCGTTCGGCGAGCTTTTCAATGACGGGATGCCGCCCACCGACGATGCGGAGTTCGCCACTATCGGTGAACTGCGGCCGGACATAGCGGTTCTGCGCGGCGACCTGGGCAAGGCCGGCCGTGAGATCGAGCTCGGCCACGGCGTTGGCGGCGAGGCGGATGCGTTCGGCCTGCGTCGCGGCAAACGTCCGCACGGCGGTGAATAGTTCGCGCTCGATCGTCAGGATCTTGTCTTCGGCGTCGAGGATCTTGCTCTCGAGCTCTTTCAACTCGGGCGTGGTGAACCGTTCCGCGTTGACGAGCGTCTGCTTCCGGTCATAGTCAGCAGGCACGCGGTCCATGTTCGCCTTCGAGATTTCAACCGGACTTTCAAAGACGAAATTCCCGTCCGGCCGCGCTCCCGGGTTTCAATGCCGGCGATGTACTGCTTCGAGTTGCGGCTGATGTCGCGGAGTTGATCGAGGTCGGCGGATATCCCGTCGCGGATGGTACCGCCGTCGGTCAGGTTCAGCGGCAGCTCTTCGGCGATAGTAGTCAGGATGCGGTCCCGGACGTCCACTACTTCGTCGAAGCGCGGCTCGCCGAGCAACTGATTCAGCGCCGGGATCTTCCCGAGCGAAGAACCTAGCGCGTACATTTCGCGCGGACTCGCGGTACCCAGCGTCACCTTGGCGAGCAAGCGCTCCAAGTCCAGAATCGAACCCAGCACCTGCCGCAGCCCGGTCCGCAAGATCGTATCCTGCAGCAACTTTTCGACCGCGTCGAGGCGCTCCTCGATTTCGGCGCGCTGCACCGAGGGCCGCAACAGGCGGCGCCGGAGCAAGCGCCCGCCCATGCCCGTCATCGTCTCGTCCAACACGTGGACGAGCGTCGACTCTTTCGCCTCGCCGGCAAACAGGGGCTCAACGAGTTCGAGGTTCCGCACGGTGACCGCGTCGAGCACCATGGTCTCGTTGCGATCGAAAAACGCGGGCCGGTCCAGATGAGTTAAGGCCGCGCGTTGCGTATCGCGTAGATAGTGCAGCACGGCCCCAGCAGCACCGGTGGCGAGCGGCTTCTCTGCGAGGCCACAGCCATCGAGGCTAAGCAGGCCGAAGTGTTCGCGCAGAGTGCGCGTCGAGTAGTCGGTGTCGAACACCCAAGCGTCAATATCCGTCCGGCCGCGCAGCCCCGGCCAGTCGACGCCGGCTGGCGCGAGCACTTCACGAACGTTGAGGCTCTCGAGTTGCGGCCCGACCTCTTCAAGCGGCAATTCGGTCGAACGGAACTCCCCGGTCGAGACGTCGACGTAGGCCAGCCCCACGCGGTTAGCCTTCTTGACGACGGCCGCCAGGTAGTTGTTCTCCCGGCTCCGCAGCATGTTCGCGTCGGTGGCCGTGCCGGGGGTGACGATGCGGGTGATCTCACGCCGGACGATCTTTTTGCCGGGGCTCGGCGCTTCCATCTGCTCGCAAATCGCGACGCGATAGCCTTTGGCGATCAACCGGGCGAGGTAGCCATCAGCGGCGTGATACGGGACGCCGGCCATGGGGATGGGCTGTTCGGCGTCTTTGTTGCGGGACGTCAGCGTGATCTCCAGTTCGCGCGCCGCGATGACGGCGTCGTCCATGAAAAGCTCATAGAAATCGCCCATGCGGAAGAAGAGCAGGGCCCCGGGCACCTGCTCCTTCACGCTGTGATACTGCCGCATCAGCGGCGTGGTTTCAGCGGCCATGCTTAGGCGTAAATACCCCGCAGCTTGATCGCAAACGCCACGCGGTCGAGGGCGAGCATGTAGGCCGCGGCGCGGTTGTCGACGCTGTGATCGCGGGAGTATTTTGAAACGTCGCGGAAGCTTTCGACCATAATCTCTTCGAGCCGATCGTTGACGAGCTGTTCATTCCAGAAGTAGCCCTGGCGGTCCTGCACCCACTCAAAGTAGGACACGGTGACCCCGCCGGCGTTGGCGAGAATGTCCGGAATGACGAAGATGTCCCGATCCCGCAGCACGGCATCCGCCAGGGCTGTCGTCGGTCCGTTGGCGCCTTCGCAGAGGATTTTGCAGTTGATCTTCGGCGCGGTCTCCTGCGTGATCACGTTCTCTTTGGCCGCGGGCAAGAGCACATCGCAGTCCATGTAGAGCGCTTCGGCCGCAGCCAGGTTGGTGGCTTCGGGAAAGTCGAGGATCGAACCCGTGGACTTCTTATGTTTCAACAGACCTTCGATATCGAGCCCGTTTTCGTTATGGACGGCGCCGTCGGTCTCGATCACGGCGATGACCTTGATCCCTTCCTTTGCCATCAACCGCGCGGCCATCCCGCCTACATTGCCGAAGCCCTGCACCACGACGCGGGCTTTGGTGGGCGGGATGTGAAATTTCTTTAGCGCCTCTTTTGAAACGAACAGACAACCCCTGCCCGTGGCTTCGGTGCGACCGCGCGATCCGCCGAGGTTGAGGGGCTTGCCGGTGACGACGGCCGTGGTCGTCTCGCGCCGGTGCATCGAGTAGGTATCCATGATCCAGGCCATGGTCCGCTCGTTGGTGTTCATGTCCGGGGCGGGAACGTCCTTCTCCGGTCCAATGATGTCGATGATCGCCGAGGTGTACCGCCGGGTAACACGTTCGAGTTCGATCTCGGACATGATAGACGGGTTACAGATAACGCCGCCTTTGCCGCCGCCGTAGGGAAGGTTGACGACGGCGCACTTCCAGGTCATCCAGGAGGCGAGCGCCCGGACTTCGTCCAGAGTCACGTCGGGCGCGTAGCGGATGCCGCCCTTGGCGGGGCCGCGGGCAATAGAGTGCTGCACCCGGTAGCCGGTAAAGACCTCGATCTGACCATCGTCCAACACCACCGGAATCGAAACAGTCAGCTCTTTGGATGGGGTCTTCAGGACCTTCCGGATGCCCGGATCGAGCGCTAATCGCTCGGCGGCGTCGTTGAATCGGATCTCGGCATTACGCCACGGGTTGAACTCGTCGGAAGAATGATCAGGGAGCATAGGGCCTCGGGTCGATATACTGAGGGCTTCGGCCTCCCATTATGGCATTGGTTCTACGACTCCTCCCCCTCCTGGTTGGCACCGCGCTGCTCGCCGTTGCTCAGCCGGTGATCACCCCCGGCGCATCCTCGCTTCCGAATGGCGTTACGGGCCAGCCCTACGCTTACGCATTCGGCGCCACGGGCGGTGCGGCGCCGTACACGTTCCAGGTCGTGAGCGGCAGTCTGCCCTCTGGCCTTACGCTCGCCTCCGGCGGGGTGCTCAGCGGAACCCCCTCGACGGCGTTCAACGGGTCATTCAGCATCGAGGTGCGCGATGCCGCAAATGCCACGTCGACTCGTACGTTCGCCCTCCGGATCTTCAGCCAACTCAGTATTGTTACGGTCGGCTTTCAATCCACTCCTTTCGGGTCGAATTTCAGCCAATGCCTAGCCGCGCAAGGCGGCACGATTGTTGACGGCGCCTCGAATGGCACCTGGAACATCGTTGCTGGCTCGCTGCCCCCCGGCCTTACCCTCGTCAATCAATCGCCGAACTGCGGCCCCCTCGGCAACCGAAGCGCGGAACTGACCGGCATCCCCACGGCCGTGGGATCTTACCCGTTCACGCTCCAGGTGAACGACACGCTCGGCCAGGTCGCGCAACGGCAATACACGTTCACCGTCCTGACGACCGGCCCCATCGTGGTTACTCCGACGCAGCTCTCCTTCACCTGTCAGGTAGGCGGCCTCTGCACCACTGGCGCCGTCGGCGTCAACATCAACTCCGGCGGCGGCGGCATCATTACCGGGCTGACGATCGCGGTGGTCAGCCCGGGCGGCAACTGGCTTCGCGTGACCAATCTCAACGCCAGCACGACCCCGGCCTCGCTGCAAGTGTTCGTCGACCCCGCGTTCGTGACCACCGCCGGCACGTTTCAAGGAAGTATTACGGTGAGCGGGAACGCGACACCGTCGGTGACGATTCCAGTCACGCTGAATGCGATCGGTCAAGTGACGCTGTCCGTCTCCGCTTCACAGTTGAATTTCACACTCCAGGGCCCTGGCCAAACGCCACCGGCGCAGACCTTCACGGTTTCGAGCAGCGGACCGAGCGAAGTCCCATTTACGGCCACGGCCATCTCCGGATTTCCTTACGTCCTGGTGAGCCAGAGCAGTGACCGGACGCCGGCCGTCGTCACCGTGGCGCTGAACATCACCGGCCTACCGCTCGGGGTCACAACAGGCATGGTCCAGCTTACGGCGAACGCGACCAATTCGCCGATTAACGTCCCGGTAACGATCAACCCGAATGTGCAAAGCACGCTGCAGGTCGCTCCGGCGCAGCTCGCCTTCAACTACAGCATCGGCAGCCCATCGCCCCAGGCGCAAGCCTTCAACGTATCGAGCAACACCCCGGGACTGCAGTTCATCACGACGCAAAGCCCGGGCACGCCTTGGCTTGTAGTCGCCAACGCCGCCACCCAGACTCCGGGCCAAGTCGTAATCGCCGTCAATCCGGTCGGGCTGTCGCCGGGCACGCGAAGCGGCTTCGTAATCGTGACGCCGGCTGGCGGCGGCGGGGCGGTGCAGATTCCCGTCACGTTTACGATCACAACCACCGTTTCAAACCTGATCCTCAGCCCCCCAACCCTGACCTTCAACTTCCAGATCGGCGGCGGCGCGCCGCAGGAGCAGACCATCGCCGTGAACAGCAGCCGGCTCGACGCGCCCCTCGCGTTCACGGCCTCCATTAGCTCGGCTACCGGCGCTTCCTGGCTCCGCATCAGTTCGACCACCGGGACCACTCCCGGCTTCTTCAACGTCGGCCTGAATACACAGAACCTCAGCGACGGAACCTACAACGCGACGATTGTCGTGCAAGCGGACGGCGCGGGAAACAACCCGCAGACGGTGCCAGTGACTCTTGTGGTCGCCCGGCAGTTTTCGTTTACGGCCACTCCGAATTCGCTCAACTTTACGGGGGTGATCGGCAGCGCGCCGCAGACGCAGGCCGTACAACTCACAGCGTTGAGCCCGCCCCTTGGCTTCCTCGCAACCTCTTCTAGCACGTGGCTTTCCGTAAGCCCGAACGGCGGAACGGCTCCTGCCTCACTGGGCATTGCGGTGAACCCGCAGGGCCTGGGACCGGGCACCTACCAAGGCAACATCCAGATCACCTCCACGGTAACGGGAGCGCAGACGTTGACGATTCCAGTGACGTTGACGTTGACCTCCAACTCCCAACTCCGGGTGGCTCCCACGGCGTTGACCTTCACGTCAAATGAAGGGAGCTCGCCGGCGGCGCAGAACCTGCAGATTACCTCGTCGACGACACCGATTCCGTACACGCTGCAGACCAACCAACCTTGGCTTGGCCTATCCCAGACCGGGGGCACGACGCCGGGCAGTCCGCTGGTGACCATCCTGCCCGCGGGCTTGACGGCGGGCAGGTACCGGGGCGAGATTCGCATCACCACCTCCGAACCCGGCAACGTTCCCATCTCGGTTCCGGTGACTTACACGGTGACCCCGGCGCCGCGCATCCCGCACATCCGGGCGATCACGAACGCGGCCAGCTTCCTGATCACCAACCTGTCGCCGCTTATGATCTTTACGATCTTCGGCGAAAACCTGGACGCCACCGGCGGCCGTCTCCTGATCGACGGGGCGCCTGTCCAACTCCTCTACACGAGCACGAATCAATGGACCGGGGTCGCGCCGGCCTCGATTGCCAATCAGCCCAGGGTGAGCGTTCAGCCTGAGGTGAACGGCACCCTGGGCACCGCTCTGCCGATAGCAGTTGTTCCGGCAGCGCCGGCGATCTTCACGATGGACGCGAGCGGCCGGGGTCAAGCCGCGGCGCTAAACCAGAGTGGCGAACTGAATACCGCCCTTTCTCCGGCAACGCCTGGATCGATCGTAGTGCTTTATGTCGCGGGCGCCGGGGCGCTGGCCGAGAATGCCACCGACCTGGTGACGCCGCTGCAGGTGGAGATCGATGGCCAGCCGGCGGAGATCCTCTACGCGGGTCAGGCGCCGGGACAGGTGTTGGGCCTAACGCAGGTGAATGCCCGCGTGCCCACCGGGGTGCGTAGCGGCGCAATCCCGGTGGTGGTGCGGAGCGGTGGTTTCGGCAGCGCCAGCAACGTGACGATTGAGGTGCAGCCCTAGAGCTTGGTGAGGAAGTAGGCGTGCACCCGGGGGTCGGCGGTGAGCTCCGGGTGAAACGTCGCGACCAAATGGCGGCCCTGTTCGGCGAGAACGGGGTCGTTGTTGTAGGTGGCGAGAACCTTCACTTCGGGGCCTACGGACCGGATGATGGGGGCGCGGATGAAGACAGCTTCGAGGTCGCCGAGATCGGACGGGAGCGTGACGACACGGGAGTCCAGTTGACGGCCGTAGGCGTTGCGCTGGACCCCGATATCCATCAGCCCAAGGGACTCTTGCTCCGGTGAAGTGACGTGCGTAGCGAGCAGGATGGCTCCGGCGCAGGTGCCGAAGATGGGTTTGGAATGGCCGAAGGCTTTCAGGGGTTCGAAGAGGCCTTCGCGGTGGAGCAGCTTAAGCATGGTGGTGCTTTCGCCGCCCGGCAGGACGAGGGCGTCGGCCGCGTTAAGCTCCGAGACGGTGCGGACTTCGACGGCGTGCGCGCCCGCGGATTCGAGGGCGCGCACGTGCCGTTCGTAGTCGCCTTGCAGGGCGAGAACGCCGACGGTTTTACCAGCCACGGGTCTGCATCAGCTCGCCTTCGGCGATCTTCGAGATCTCCAGGCCGACCATGGCCTTGGACTCGCCAATCTCTTCGCAGGCTTCCATGACCTTGACGGGATCCTTGTAGTAGGTCGTGGCCTTGACGACGGCCTTGGCGAAGACTTCCGGGTTTTCGGACTTGAAGATGCCGGAGCCGACGAAGACGGCTTCGGCGCCGAGCTGCATGACGAGCGCCGCATCGGCGGGCGTCGCGACGCCACCGGCGGAGAAGTTTGGCACGGGCAGTTTGCCGTGCTTGGCGACCCACTCGATGAGTTCGAACGGAGCTTGGTGCTTCTTGGCTTCGGCCATTAGCTCTTCGGTGCCGAGGACGGTGAGCTGGCGCATTTCGCGGACGATGGTGCGCATGTGGCGGACGGCTTCGACGATATTGCCGGAGCCGGCTTCGCCCTTGGTGCGGATCATGGCCGCGCCTTCGCCGATGCGGCGGAGGGCTTCGCCGAGGTTGCGGGCGCCGCAGACAAACGGGACCTTAAAGTCGCGCTTGTCGATGTGGTTCTCTTCGTCGGCCGGGGTGAGGACCTCGGATTCGTCGATGTAGTCGACCGAGAGGGCTTCGAGGACGCGAGCTTCGACGAAGTGGCCGATGCGCGCCTTGGCCATGACGGGGATGGAGACGGCCTCCATGATGCCGCGGATGAGGCTGATGTGGGACATGCGGGCGACGCCGCCGTCGCGACGGATATCGCTCGGGACGCGTTCGAGCGCCATCACGGCGCAGGCGCCGGCCCGTTCGGCGATGATGGCCTGTTCGGGGGTGACGACGTCCATGATGACGCCGCCTTTCAGCATTTCGGCCAGGCCTACCTTGAGGCGGTATTCTTCGTTCAGGATCATGGGGTTACTCCTTGCTTAGACTAGTGCCGTTTCCGGCTCATAAATGGGAATTCGGGGTTCGGCGCAGACGCGGCCGAGGAGGCGCAGGCCCTCTTCAATATCGCGGGGTTCGAGGCCGGCGAAACTGAGACGGAGAGCGTGGGGCGCCGGGGTATTGACGGCGAAGACGCTACCCGGCAGGTAGCTGACGCCGCGGCGGACGGCTTCGTCGAGCAGCGCGGCGGCGTCGAGCGGGGCGGGCAGTTCGACCCAGAGGTTCATGCCGCCTTCGGGGCGGGTGAAGCGGGAGCCCGGCGGCAGATACGCGGCGCAGGCCCGAAGGACGGCGGCGAGGCGGGCCGCCCCGGAGGTACAGATTTGCCGGCGGTGTGAGTCGAGGCGGCCGGACTCGGCGAAGCGCAGGAGAACGGCCTGGGAGAGCTGGTCCGTATGGAGGTCGCACCACTGGCGGATCTCGATGAGGCGGGCAATGGCGGGGCGGGGGCCAATGATCCAGCCGACGCGGAGGCCGGGGAAGGCCGCTTTCGAGAAGCTTTTGAGGACGAGGACGTTGCCATGGGGATCGAGCTGCTTGAGGGCCGGGAGGGGTTCGCCGGTGTAGCGGAGGTCGGAGTAGATGTCGTTCTCGATGAGGAGGCAGCCGGCCTGATGGGCGAGGTCGACGACGCGGCGGCGGGCGGCGAGCGGCATGGTGGAGCCGGTGGGATTTTGGAAAGACGGGGTGAGGACGAGGGCGCGGGGCCGGCGGGTGGCGAGAACGTGTTCGAGGGCGTCGAGGTCCACGCCGGAGTCCGTGACGGGTACGGAGAGGGAGGGCTGGGGGAAGACGTTGCGGATGCCGGCGTAGACGGGGTCTTCGATGGCGACGGGGCCGGGCCGATCGGCGGCGATGAGGCGCTGGACGAGATCGAGGGCCTGCTGGCAGCCGGAGGTGATGAGGATGTCGTCACCGGGGGCGGCCATGCCGGAGAGGCGGGCCTGTTCGAGGAGGTAGTGGCGGAGTGGGGTGTAGCCCTGGGGGGAGCCGAGTTGGAGGATTTGGGAGACTTGGGGGGAGTCGAGGACTTCGAGGCAGGAGCGGCGGAAGGCGTCGACAGGGAAGAGGTTCGCGGCGGGCCGGGAGGTGGTGAAGCTAATGGCGGCGGCGGGGTATGGACCGGCATTGGCCTGGATTGGCTCAGGCAGATTGGCCCGGACGAAGCTGCCTTTGCCAACGTGACCGGAGAGGAGATGGTCTTCGTCGAGCAAGGCATAGGCGGCGGAGACGGTGGCCCGGTTTAGGCCCAGGTATTGAGCGAGTTCGCGCGTGGCGGGGAGCCGTTCGCCGGATTTGAGGCGGCCGGAGGCGATGCCAGCGCGGAGCCAAGCGGCGAGCTGCCGATAGAGCGGCTCGGTTGAATTGGCATCCAATTCCGGCTTGGGGAGAGCGTCCAGCACCATCCAAAGCATACCACACTGCAGGCCAATACCAGCCAATGACCAGAAAGATCAATTCCGCGGCGCCGCGAGTGGCTTTGTTTGCAAAAAAATGATGTTTTGGAGGGCTGAGCCATACCGAACTGAGCGCTAACCTATTTCCTTTCAATTACTTGATTTGAAACGAAGAGGAGATTTGGGCCGAAAAAGTTGGCTTCGTTTGTTGCGGCGGAATGTGCTGATCCTTTCTCGAAACGACCGGCGGGCGGAGTACCGGCCACGGAACCATGTTGGCCGAGGGTACGGCGAGGCAGGGACGAGGCCAGCCGCAAGGTGTTGGCGAAGCAAGACATAAAATCCGGGAGAGTCGGTTACTTGGCTTGGCGACTTTAGCGGGGGAGTATTGCGGCGGCAACCGATCCAGCGGCCACGCCGGTGGACCAATCGGTGGCGCGCGGAAGACCATGACGTGGATCCAACTCGTGATCGCTACTGGCAGGCGGCAGAATTAGGGTTTCTGATGCCGAGGGTTTGGCTGCCGCTGGCGGTGGCGGATCGTTTCCCGACGAGGTGATGTGAGTGGGACTTGAGACTGATCAGCTTGACCACGAACAGGACGGGGGCGGTAAGCAGGAGTAGGGCTAAGGCTGGGGGCGTGAAGGTATCGGCATTTCGGGTGCTTGGCCGCCTGCCGCCGTCTAGGCAGAGGCCGGCATTTTGGCTTCGCTTTTCTGTCGAAATGGCGTATTTTCTAAGCGAGAACAAGGCAGATGCGGCAATATTCGGCTGAAAATCGGGTTCGAGGGCGGCGGGTGACCGCAGGTTGGGATCGACGCTTCGCCGGGGGCCAGCTTCATTCACCGGCTCGCCGGCGGGGGTTGACGAAGGAGAGACGGTTCGGGCGCGGCGCGGCGGGGGGCTTCACCTCTTGCCGGCAGCCGTCAGGCCGATGGCCCGGTTTGGCTGATCGTGGAGAATCCAATGCAGCGGATGTGCGGTGTTCTTGACCGAGGCTTCGCCAGCGGCCTTGTAGACGGAAAGGGGAAGGCTTGCCAAATTGCGTGCAATTAGGTTCACGCAGGTCGACATGGCACTAATGGCGAGACTTCCGGCCTCGTCTACAGCCAGAAACTCACTCGGCGAAGTGACAAAGCGAATGCCGCCGTTGCCTACATTGGACGACAGTCGAGAGCCGCCCGTGCTGGAACCGCCGAATAGCCACAGAGATTTTTTGAGCCAATTGAACACGCATGTATTTAGGCGTGGTCAAAGCGATAGGTATGGAATTGCTCAATGGCATATTCTGACATCAATGCTTCCAATGCAGACATTCCTTGCGAGTCTCTGCTTTATAGGCATCGTGGCCGCACAGACGTTCCGAGCGAGTTCCTTGCGCCGTCGCCGGAAAAGCAATACCGGGGCTCGGGCGTAGTTCAGATTGAGGAGCCGCAGACAGCGACCCGCCGAGCCGTCGCGAGGCGCGCAGTCAACCGCCGGTACACGAGCGAAGAAACTGGCGCGCGATGCACGAGCACAACCGGCGACCGTTGGGCGTCTTTTGGGCCGGCGTCCGCATAGTGCATCCGTCCGTCGCCCGTCTCAAAGAAAATGGGGGGGTATGGTCACTCCATTCGATTCCCGTCTTGCTCTCATTGCACGGAGATGCTGACGGCGCCGGGCGCGTTCAAAGTGAACTGCGCATCCTTGAACGAAGGAGGTCCCATTCGGCCCTTTGCATCATTCGAAGCACCGGTCGGCTCCTTCGGAATGCCAATAAAGTTGGTGTCCATCTTCCCATTGTTGTTGGCATCGTGATAGGCGGAGACGGCGTAGGTACCCGGCTTGAGATCACGGAACTCCACCGTAGCCGTGCCGCCTGCGATCGTAGCCCGCTGCTTGGCGATCGCTTTTTCGGGGTTCTTTGGGAAAGCGGCCGCTTGATCGAAAAGAGCCACTTCAACCGCGCCCTTGTCCGACTTGAACCCCTTGAGATTGACCTTCAGTGTAAGCGGCTCGGCGTGCAGAGCAGCCGCGGCAAGCATGAGTATTGGAGTGAGTTTGTACATAGAGTTTGTCCTTTGTGAAATTCTGCCTACCAGCTGCCCGCAATGGCAGCATAGATATCGACTTGCGCACGGCTCTGCGCCGCACGATTGATCACCAGTTCTTCTTCCTGGGCGAACACGCGCCGCTTGCGTTCCAGCACCTCGCTCCATTCACCCAGACCAGCTCGAAACGATTGCTCCGAAATCTCGGCCTCTTCTGCGGAGGCGGTACAAGCCCGCTCGAGCGACTGCCGCCTTTCGATGGCTGCCAGGAGTTGCGTTTGTGCGGCGGCGAGTTCATTGACCGCCTTGGTGATCGTCTCCTCCAGGCGAATCGCCGCCTGTTTCTCCTGGGCGGAGCGAATCTCGAAGTTGGCCCGCAGCCTCCCACCATCGAAGAGCGGCATCAGCAGGCTGTTCCCGGTGGTGAAGATGTTGGAGCTGCCCAGCAGCAGGCCCGGCAATGACTCCGCAAGGCGCCCAACACTGCCGACGATCTGCAGTTGTGGCAGCCTGGCTCGCTTGGCTTCCTTGCGAAGCGCCATCGCCGCGGCCAGCAATTGACGGCTCTCTTCGACATCCGGCCGCTCCATCAGCAACTGGGCGGGAAGCTGTTCGGGAATCGGCGCTTGGTGTAAGGGCAGCGAGGCCTGCGAAGTCCGCAGCGATTTCCACGCGCCGGAGGATTGACCGGTCTCCTCGGCTATACGAATCACCAGCGTGTCGGCCTCCTGTTCGAGCGCACGGAGCCGGGCCTCGACCCTTGCCACTTCGGCGTGTGTCGCCGCCTCCGCGCCTTGGTTAACCAATCCAGCTCGCCGGCGGGCCTGGGTAACTTCCAGCAGTTCCCGGAGTGTGGCCAATTCCTGATTGCCGATTTGCAACTGTTGCTGGACCCCTCTGAGATCGATGTAGAATTTGCCGGCACGCTGGGCGGAGGCAATAGCTTCGGCCAGCGCACGTTTTTGGGCGGCGGAATACTCGGCCGAGGCCGCCTCGTTGGCCAGCTTTTTCCTCTGCCAAATGTCCAGGTCGAACCTGGCTTCGACGGAGTTCTGCACCACACCCCTTTCATTCGGCCCAATGAAGGCGCCGGGCGCGCCTCCTCCAACGCTCGGAATCACACCGCGGACTCGAGCGTTCTGGCCCCGGAAGTCGATCGAGGGGAGCCTTTCCGCTTTTGCGGATTTCACGCCAGCTCCTTTTTCAGCAAGCCGAGCCTGGGCCAAGCGGACGGAGAAACTCTTTTCCATCGCAGACTGGACTACCCGCTCCAGATCTGGATCCTGGAAACCGGTCCACCAAGCGAATCGATCGGAGGCCGCCAATGGCAACGTACATAGGATCAAGAGGAGTAATCTCACCGGCTGCCTCCGGCGACGGATTCGATGAAGACATCCACTTGCTGGCCTGGGAAGAGGCGATCCACCTTGCCGTCGATTCGATAAATCACCTGCAACACGCGGGTGTCCACGCGTTCCGCGGCGTTGTTGGAGAGGGAGCGCTTGGCCACCACATAAGGCTCGAAGCGGAGAAAGCGCAGAGCGAGTTTCCGGCTGCTATCGCCTCGCAGCAAAGCATAGGCCGCTGCTTGCTCCCGCACTTTCGGGGCATCGTACTCGTCGATTTCCGCGCGGATGTGTAGTTCGTTGGTTGCCCCTAGCAGAATCAAGGCGTCCCCGCTTCGTGCCGGATCCGCGTACTCGCCGGCGCGAACCTTCACTTGCAGGCATTGGCCGGCAGATGGCGCGCGGACTGTGAGACGCGCCAGTTCTGCCTCTGACTTCGAGAGTTCTGCTTCCGCTAGCGACAGATCGGTGGCGAGGACTTGCTTATCCGCGACCCAACTGCCGGATCGAATCAGCTTCAGTTGGGCCTGGGCCGTTTCGAGCCGCGCTTCAGCGGCGCGTACGGCAAACCGCCGCCGCTCCAACTCGTCCTCAGTCACGACGCGAGGATCTTTGACAGCTTCCCGGCGGGCCAGTTGCGCGCGCTGTTCGGCGAGATTCGCCTCCGCTTCGCGGACTTGAGCGACGATGGGTTCTACTTCCTCAGCGCGGGGGAAACTCGCCAATCGAGCCTGCTTTTGGCGGACGTTCTCAACCGCGGCGCGCCGGACGGATACTTCGGCCCGGATCCCGCGGTCGTCCAACTGAAAGAGGGGATCGCCGGCACGAACGGCCTGGCCGACCTTGACGAAGACGGCAGTCACCAGTCCGGAGACGGGGGTCCCAATGGAGATGTTTTCTGAGCTTGGCTCCACGAGCCCAGTACCGCTTACCGCTCTCGAGAACCCATTGACGGGTGGGGACTCAATTGGAACTGGGACAGGGAGTTTAGCCGAGGTCGAAGGCACTCGCACGAGCGCGAAGATCAAGCCGGCGACAGCAACAATGGGAATTAAAACTCGGATCAGCTTCATGATGGGTTCTCCACGGGGGTTTGCACTTGGTCGGCTACGATTTGGCCGTCGTTCAGGGTTACGATTCGATCCGCGAAGCCGAAAACGCGGGAATCGTGAGTGACTACAATTAACGTCTTGCCATCCGAGGTCACCAGCTCACGAAGCAACTGCATGACGAGGCGGCCATTTTCGGCATCGAGCGCGCTGGTCGGCTCGTCGCAGACGATGATTTGCGGGTCGTGCACCAAGGCGCGGGCGATGGCGACGCGCTGCTGTTGTCCGCCGGAGAGCTGTTTGGGCAGATTGTTCAGCCGATCGCCCAGTCCCACGCGGTGAAGCATCGCTGCGGCTCGCTTTTCCGCATCGCGGCGACCGGCTCCGTTCAGCAGCAAGGGCAGAGAGACGTTTTCTACGGCGGTCAAAGCAGCGATGAGTTGAAACGACTGAAAGACAAAGCCGATTTCGACTCCCCGGCGGCGTGTGCGTTCGGCCGGCCGTGCGGCCGCCCAACTGCGCCCGCGGATCTGGCAATCGCCGTCATCGGCGTCCAGCACGCCTGCAATGATTGAGATGAGAGTGGTCTTGCCGCAGCCGGAGGGACCCGACAGGAGCACCATTTGACGTTCGGCGATTTCAAGGTCAACGCCGCGGAGCGCATGGACGGGCTGGCCACCCATCCAGTACTGCTTGCGCAGGCCTCGGCAGGACACCGCTGGATTCAGGGATTGGTTCATCGCCGCTCTCCCTTATCCGTTGAACACCACTGCGGGTGGCAGCTTCAGAATACGGCGTACACTCAGCAGCGCGCTCACCACGGCAATCAGCAGAATTGCCGCGCCGACCGCCGCGACAAGCCAGTATGGCGTGCGTATCGTCAGAGCGGAGTTCCTGGCCAGATATCCGATCCAGGCGGCCAGACCAACGCCAATGCCGAAGCCCTGCAGGGCCACGGAGGCCGATTGAAGAGCCACCATACCGGCAATCCGGGCGTCGGTTGCTCCCATGGCCTTCATCACTCCGAAGTAACGCAGGTTGTCTTGAATGAAGGCGAAGAAGGTTTGGCCCGCTACGGCCAGGCCGATCAGGAACCCCAAGCCCAATGTGAGTCCAAAATTCTGGGCGATTCCCGTAGCGCTGAAGATGTAGGCGATCGTGCTGCGAGAAAACTCTGGAACCGTCTTGGCTCCAAGCCCCGTTTCCCGCTCGATCCTGCGAGCCAATTCCGAAGGGTTCATTCCGTCGGTTGCCTTCACCAGGATGTAGGTCAGTGGTTTGCGCTCGGGGGGCGCAAAATCGATGGCTCGTTGATAGGTCGTGAAGAGCGTTGGCACCGTATCGAAGCTGGGCGTGATCCGCACGAACCCCGCCACCACCGCCCGGCGATCATTTAACTCCAGCGCGTCTCCCAAACGAAGGGGGCGTTCCGGCTGCGACAGCTTTTGAGACGCCTCTGCCGCGTCGACAAACACTGCATCCGCGCGGCGCAGGTCGGCCAGCTTCCCTTGGAGCATGATGGGGGGCCCTGCGGCCAGGGTTGCGTCGTCAATGCCGATCAGAGTGCAGTTCTGAAAGTTGCCGTTCGCAAGACGAGCCTTGACCTTGCCGCGGAACATCGGAACGGCCCATCGGACACCATCGATGCCACGCACCCTCGACAGTTCCACCTCGCGCATCCCAACGGAGTTATCGATCGCGGTTACCTTGGGGTCCATCACCCAAACATCAGCCACGCCAGCATCCTCAATTGGGGCCGTCATGCGGCCGATCAATCCCACGAAGATCGATCCGAACAAACTGAGGAGCAATGAGGCGAACACCATTCCTGACAGGATTCCGACGTATCTGGCTCGGTCTCCTGTTAGCATCTTCAGCGGAATGTGGTTCATGGCAAACCTACCGTAGACGGAAGAGCTTCTTGAGCTCGGGTCCGAACTCTTGAATCACATGAAGCGCAGTATTCACGCCCACCTGGATCGACGCTGCCCTCACGCCCTCGCCGGCGGCCCGATAACGGGCTGGATACCAGCCTTCGGCTGCGATCGCCGCACCTCCAAAAGTCCCGCCGATATAAGCGATGTTTGGAACAGTTGTGCCGCCATTGGTCCTGGTCAGAAACGTTCGTGTTAATGCGTAGCCGAGACGCCTGGCGCCGGTGCAATCACATCGGCGATAACCTGTCTCGGTTCCGAGGGCTGCGGCCGAAGAGTGGTGAAGAGCAGTCTGCAACTGGTACATGGCTGCTCGCCGTCCCAATCTGTTTCCGAATGCGTCCCAGCCTTGACCGTACTCGGACGGCACGTTGTCCCGTTGCTCGCCCAAAGCAGGCATCACGGTGGCGAAGAATGGACCCGGAGACAGGAATGCGTCCTTCGCATAGTTCTTCCAACGCTGCTGGCCCGAGATAGGTTGAAACTGTTTTCGAGTAGCGCTCGAATCTGGTGCGGCGCTTTGAGGGGCTTCCTCGCCCTGGACCACGCCAAGAGCGAATAGAAAAGAGCATATAAAGAGGTTTTTATTCACGAGATTGTCCTTTTGAGGTTTGCTTCACCTCTTGAGACGTCGATTGATTCGCGAAGGATTCAAAAAATAGTGTAGCACTCGAAAATATTACCAACACTCAGTCCGGGCCTGGCTTTAGACCCTCGCGTGGTGCATCATAAAGAGGGAGGCACGATCAGCTAGTGGGCAAAGCCGAGCGCCCTAACATCCGCGCGATCAACAAGCAGCGGCTCCGCCAGGACATCCTGGACGCTGCAGGACGACTGTTTTCCGCCGAGGGATACCAGAACATCACCTTTCGGAGAATCGCCGAAGAAGTAGGCTACTCACAGAGCGCTCTCTTCTACTACTTCAAGGACAAGGAAGAGGTGGTGAAGGCGCTCTGTGTCCAAACTTTTGAGGGGCTTTCACAGATCACCGCGAAGATCGTTGACGAGCATCCCGATCCGCTGGGTCGCCTATTGCAAATGTCTCGTGCCTACATTCAGTTTGGCCGGGAGCATCCTCACCACTACCGTTTGGTGTTCGATCCATCTTCGGAATTGATTGGCCAGAACCGGGTGGAGTTCATTGGCGAGATCGGCCGCGAGCAGTTCTCGATGTTTCGGCAACTGATGGCGGACTGCCTCGCCAGCGGAGCCTTTGCGCCGGGCGATCCGGGCGTCCTGAGCCCAGCGTGGATGTCCGCAATTCATGGATTGACGAGTTTCCTCATCATTCATGCGCACTCGCCGTGGGTAAATCCACCAGTCCTGATCGACGCCCTTCTGGATCGGCTCGTCGTGGGTTTCGAGCACGCTTCGCCGGAATCAAGGCCCACCGGGCCCTGAACCAACTCTTGCCCCGAGTGCTCAGCGACCTCGGCATCATGCTACTCGGGCCGGGGGACCCTTCCTTTACTCCTCATCTATACGATTTTGCGCTTCAGGAACTTCCTGATGCGGTGCAGCTGTTTGATCTTGCTTTCGACTTCGCTCACCTTGGCCTGCATCATACTGATTTGTGTCTTCGTACTCAGTTTGCCTATGACCGCAGTCTTAGAACTCGCGAGTGTGCCAAGGAGTGCTGTCAAGACTCCAATTACACCTACGAACGAGTTGATTCGCCATCCCCACCGCTCCCGTGCATGCCTCTCTGATTCCTTCCTTGCCGCTCGCAGCGCCCTCCTCAAAGTTCGCTCATCCCGCAGCCACTTGTACCCGAACAGATCTGTTTCGTAAATCGTCTCGTCGTCGCCTGCATGGAAGTCTTCGACGTAGACGTTAAACTTCCGGGCCTCCGATTTGAGAGCCTCTGATTCGCGCTCGTAAATGGCCAATATGGCGTGGCGGCACTTCCCATATCAACCCGGGTTCGCGGGTCAGAACTGGGGGGCAGATTTTGGACCGGATTGGAATACACAACCAAGGATCTCAGCACGAAAGAGTCAGAGGGTAGCCGGGGCTTTTCCTTACTTCAGGCGCCGGCGGAGGAGCAGGGCCGCCATGCCCACCGCGGCTAAGCCGACCGTGGAGGGCTCCGGGACGTCAGAGTTTACCGCCGCGGTGAAGGTTGACTGCCGGGCCGGATTGACTGAGGAGCTCAACACCAAATCTCCGGCAGTAGTGGCATAGGTAAACGTGGGATTTCCAGCTGGATCCCCCGTCACGGGACCAATTGGCAGATCCAACCGATAGGTCGCGAATGTTGCGTTGATTACATTCAGCAGATCGCTGTCAAAAGATCCGATGCCAACGACGGGCGAGCCGATGGGCAGGAAGACTCGCATGGGGATGCTGAAGGTGGCAGTGCCGACTCCGGCGACGGTGACGGTGGCGGGGCCGGCGTTGGAACTAAGTCCCGAGGGCGATGTAACAATGCGAATGAAGCCGAGCCTAAGGTGCCTGTGCCCAGTTGTTGGATGGTGTAAGTGATCGGGGCGGCCTGGAGGAAGGAGACGAAAAGGGCGAAGAGCGGAATCAGTCTGAGCATGTTTTCGCGATTTTAGCAATTAGGTGAAATCCAAAGCAATATCTCGCTTTAACACCTAGTACTACTGTGTTATGGACGAAGAGCACAACATAACGGGCAACACGGAAGCCGACCGGCGAGCACTCTATCGGCCAGGATTCGCAGGGTGGCAATCGAATGCGGGTTATGACGTTGCGGTCGCCCCGCGTGGCTTCCAGTCGGGTGGAACTTCCGGTAGGCAAGTTGGAGCTGTCCAGCGCGGGCCGAGGGGGAAAAACGGCTTCGTTCCGCGATCAGAAAGCCGTATGCGGCAATGCAAAGTGTGGCGTGATGATGGAACCCGCGCCAACCTCGCCCTTCATCCATCGTTGCTTGGCTGTCGCCACCAAGGCCGTCAAGCTGGTATCCGCCGCAAGGCTTCCTAACCAGTACTTCGTTGGTTGCGCTTCGTCCTCAGGCCATTCGATCAGCAGCCATTGCTCCGGCAATGGTTCGCTTCGCCAGTAATCCCGATTCGCCGGCCGGACTCGCACCGCTGCAAAGCGGGAACGTAGTTTTTGCTTTGTGCCATTGCGCCAAGTTACGGTCTGCCAGTCCTTGGGGTCAAGTCCGGCGGCAAGTTCTCTCGCTAGGACGGGCTGGTGGTTAGGCGAACGCTGGCGCAGTTTGGGCGGGCGGCCAATGGACTTGCGCGGCTTGGGTGGAAGTGGTTCCTTGCCGGGAGGCCACACAGAAAGGGTTGGCTGAATACCCACCACGTACTCCAGGCCCATATCCAGTAGGGCTTGGCGGAACTTGGTGTCGTTGCCGTAAGCAGCGTCGGCGACCACGGGCGCGCGCGGAACTCCATCTGCCAAGGCTTGCTGGATCTGTTCGGTGGCGATCAACGGTTTGGTGCGGAACACGACATCGTCTGGCACACCGGCGTTGCGGCGCCGCTCCGGGTCTTCGCTCCAGGTTTCCGGCAAGTAGAGTTCGTAGGTGATGGGCAGGCTGGCGGATACCGTGCTGATGGAGAGGCTAACGGCGACTTGGCAGTTGTCCTGTTTGCCGGCTTGGCCGCAGTATTGCCGGGCGACGCCAACGGAGTGTTTGCCTTTCTTGGGGAGACCGGTATCGTCGACGACCCAGGCCGAGATGGGCTCGCGGGAGGTCATCTGGGGAAGGACGTCCGGACGAACGGCTTGGAGGAGAAGTTGGTCATTCCAGGGCGCTACGGCGACGACGTGATGCAGGGATTGATGAGCGCGCCGGACGTTGTTGGGGTCGAGCCGGGCGGCCATGGGTTCCACGCTTTTACGCTCTCCGGGCAGGAGGAGGCCTAGGCAGTAGCTGGTTAAGGGCTGATGCCGGTCTCGGTGTCCTGCCGCTTGCGCCAGACCTTGAAGGTAGGCGGCAAGACGCTGTTCGCGTGGGCCTGGCGCGGGGGGAGGTTGCGGGGCCACGCGAAAAGTGTATCACACGGTATTGACACAGTAGTACTAGGAACTTGCTGAAAAATCAGCCGCGACACGATACCCCGAAAATGTTTTAGACGTCTCGCTGGTATGCGTTGTTAACGGTCATGTAAAAACGTAGTGTTTTGATCGGGCGGCCGACCGGTACCGCCGTGGAAGCGGAGGGAAAGGGTCAAACCACTTGCTCGGCTGCCCGCAAACGGCGCACCGGCACAGAGGTTGAGG
>LNFE01000233.1 GCA_001464575.1 Acidobacteria bacterium Ga0077553
CTTCGTGCGGCGTCCGAAACCGATAACGGCGCTGGCAGGAGCGGTGTACCTTACGTCCCGGTACGCTTTGCTGGTAACGCTGATTGGCGGCCTTCCGTTGCTGGCGACGGACTTCCGCACGACAGGGCTCGCAGCAGTAGCGCTGCTCGCGATAGCAGCTTACGCAAACTACGAACAACGCTCGACAGGCTGGATTGCCGCAAAGCTTCTGGCGGAGAACAGGAGAGCCATCAACATTTGATTTTGCCACCCCGGAATTATGGCATCGGAAGGAACGGAAGCAAGGCCACGTCTCCCACCTACCGCAGCGACCGCGCTCGATGGGGAAGCCGGAGCAGCGGAGAGCCTCCCCACACGTCGAAACCTAACGGGCGTAGCGAAATCGGATTGACAGAATTTGGTGGCCGCCTTATGATTTTCCTTTGGCCTAGCCAAAGGAGGCTGCCTTGTCGTCTACCGAGAAACTGGATCTCCTTCCCGGGACTCTCGACCTGCTCGTGCTGCGGACGCTGGACGCCATGGGGGCCATGCACGGCTACGGCATCGCGCGGCGAATCGAACAGGTTGGGGGGGAAGGCGTGCTTCTCAATGAAGGCACGGTGTATGCCTCGCTGCTGAGGCTGCAACAAAGCGGACTGATTGCAGCCGACTGGGGCGTTTCGGAGAATGGCCGCAAAGCCCGCTTCTACACGATTACGAGCTCCGGAAAAAAGCGCCTTACCTCGGCAACCCGGACTTGGGAACGCACCGTTGCGATGGTGTCTCGCATTCTCAGGACGGACTCGTGAGACGCCTGCTCCACCGCCTCTTAGCGTCACTTCGCCGCACGGACAACGACCGGGATTTTGCCGAAGAGCTGGAGGCCCATTTCAGCCTGATGGTGGACGACCGACTGCAGCGCGGGATGTCGCGCGAGGCGGCGGAACGCGACGCACGGATGAAACTGGGGGGAATGACTCGGCTTCGCGAGTCCCATGCAGAGTGGCGCGGTCTGCCGTGGCTCGAACGGTTCGCCTCCGACATCCGGTTTGCGGTGCGCGGGCTCTACCGGAACCCACGGTTTGCATGGTCCGCTATTTTCACGGCGGCAGTGGGCATCGGAGCGGCCACCGCTGTGTTCAGCGTGGTGGATGGGACGCTGTTTCGACCTTTGCCCTACCGCTACGGCGACCGCCTGATCTCGATCGGCATCCACGCTCCCGTGATTGCGCCCCACGACTGGCTGTTTGCGGGGCAATATCGAGAGTGGAAACATCATCTGCAATTTCCGCTGGAAGCCGTCGGCGCGTGGAAGGGCGTGATCGAATGCGACCGCGGCGGCGGCGCGCCCGAACGACTGGGATGTCTCCAGGTGGACCGCGACTTCCTGGATGTACTCGGCGTAACGCCCGTCCTCGGCCGCAACTTTTCCGCCGAGGAGGATGAGGCCGGGGCGGCGCCGGTCGCCTTGATTTCCGATACCTACTGGCGAAGCCGGTTCGCTGCCGATCCCGGGGTAATCAGCAGCGCCATTCCCATCGATGGCGCGCTGACAAGAATTGTCGGAGTCTTGCCCCCGACATTTCGTACTCCGACCCTCGCACCCACCGACATCCTGCGTCCGTTGCAGTTGCGCCGGGAGGGCCAACGACAACGGGTGATCCACGTGATTGGGCGTCTGGTGCCGGGCGCCAGTCCGGAGGCTGCCCATGCCTCTCTCCTGCCTTTGTTTCAGGCGTTCACGGGCACAGCGCCGGCGGACTTCCGGGGGGCCGTGCCGATGCAGTTGCGAACGCCGGAATTGCAGCAGCAGCAAACCGCCAGTTACCGCACGGGACTGCTGCTACTACTCGGCGCGGTACTGGCGTTCGTGGGGATGTCTTGTGCGAATGTGGCCAGCCTGTTGTTGGCCCGTTCTGAAGCCCGCCGGCATGAGTTCGCCGTGCGCTCTTCCCTGGGTGCCTCAGCGAACAGGTTGATGGCGCAAACCTTAACGGAAAGCGCAGTTCTGGGACTTGCTGCCGGGACAATCGGCTGCGGATTGGCTTGGGCTTTGCTCGCCCTCTTTCGGCTGCTGACACCGGCTTTCGTGACTCGCTTCGGCGCCCCCACACTCGACTGGCGGGTGCTGCTGTTTGCGCTGTTGCTGTCCTTTGCGTCCTCGCTGCTGTTTGGCTTTGCTCCAGCGGTAGAACGTCGACGGGGCGAATATCTCGCTACGCCGCGGGTGGGCTGTCCGAAAGGGCAACGGCTGCGTTGGTTGCTGACTTCCACCCAATTTGCTATTTCGGTGGTGCTGTTGACCCTGACCGGGCTTTTCTGCGTCAGCCTGTGGCACCTGAAGAGAAGTAGTTTGGGCTTCCAACCAGAACAGGTGGTCAGCGCGAGCTTCGTGCTTCCGGCACAAGGCTTTTCCAGCGAGGACGCAAACGGCGGCCATCGCCAAAGAGCATTCTTCCAGAGTCTTGAGGAGCGGTTGCGCGAGCTCCCGGGGGTTGACGCCTTTGCTATCACCGACTCGGTACCACCGGGTGGCGACCCGCGCAGCTTCCCGTGGGTGGCTCTGCTTGGCGGCGGCAATGCCTCCGCGGCGGGGAAAGAAGGGCTGGTCAAGTGGCGGTTTGTCACGGAGGATTTCTCGAAGGTCCTGGGCGGGTCACTGAAGCACGGGCGCCACTTCACCAGCGAAGATCGTTCGTCGGGGCCTCAGCCCCTCATCATCAACGAAGCCCTGGCCCTCCGCCGGTTCGGCCGCAGTGATGTCGTGGGAGAATCCATCTACTGCTCGCAGTGCATGGTCGTTGGCGTGATGCACAACATGCGCAACTCCGGATTGCAGGCACCCCCCACGCCGGAAATGCTGGTGCTCCGCCGAAACGGTCCGAGCGATTTCTGGAACAATCAAAGGCCGCCTTTAGGTTGGCGCGCCGCCACCGTCGTGGTGCGCACCGGGCAGGAACCACTGCGGACGATGCAAGAGCTGGAGGAGGTGATTCGAGCCAGTCAGCCGGGTATGCCCGTAATCAGCGCACAACTGCAGAACCAGATTGACGAGTACCTGGAGCAACCCAGGTTTCAGGCGGTACTGTTGACGTTGTTTGCTCTGACCGGGCTATGCCTGGCTGCACTCGGCCTGTATGGACTCACGTCGTACCTGGCGGCGGCGCGAACCCGGGAGATTGGAGTGCGAATCGCTCTCGGCGCTTCGCAACGGGACATTGCGACTATGCTGATGCAAAGTGGCCTGGTCTCCACTGTGAGCGGTAGCGCGGCGGGAATCGTGTTGACCCTGGCTCTGCTCGTGGCTCTGCGGTCGTCCATCCCTGAGATTCAGGCGCTTGATCTGCGCATCCTGCCGGCGATCTTGCTTTTACTCGCTCTGGCGGCCGTGGCCGGCGCGGGACTTCCGGGACTGAGCGCGTCGAAGACGGATCCCGCTAGAGCGATACGTCATGAATAGGGTTTTCGTCGGCCAGGAAGGGGGCACACACCGCAACCCGCCGGCCCACTGGGAAAGCCTCCGTGCGGGTGGCTTGGTCTCTTTGCGTGGGGTGACAGAACTCCGCGAGGTTGTGCCACAAGATCGGCAAATCCTGCTACGGATCAGCGATGCCCAGGCGCGCGACCGAACCGCTCGGGAACGAGGGCGTTCCGTTTGGCCCAAACCCGGTCGATCGGGCAGCTGAGACTGTTGATTTGTAGTCGTCTTCTTCGGTCTCAACCTCTTCGTTTTTCTGAGGGAATTTACTTCTCCCACGGATTGAGGAGGGAAACGCCAGTGGGCGCGAAGTCCGCCACGTTTCGAGTAACTACGGTCAGGCGATGGACCAGGGCGGTGGCGGCGATCAGGGCGTCGCGGACCGGGCGTGGATCGGAAACGTGCAAGGCGGCACTGCGGAGGGCAATCGCAGTGTCGATGGGTAGGATACGTCCGGCGAATGCCGGCAGCACCTGGCCATCCAGCCAAGTCCGGAACATGGCACCCTGCGCCGGATCCCGCCGCTCGGCCAGCCGGACCCCGATCTCGAGCTCCTGGATGACGATCACCGAGAGGTACAGGCCAGCGGGATCGACTCGATCAGCCCAAAGCGAGACTTGCGGATCGGCCTTGCCCAGTCGCACTTTCCGCAACTCGGAGACGACGTTCGTGTCGAGCAGGAACATTAAGAAAGCTCGGCAGGACGTGGCAGATCCCGGGCGGGCGTGAGGTCCAGTTCCAAGGTCTCCGGCATGGCCAGGAGGTCGGCGATCTTGTGCCCCTTACCGCTCAGTCTTTGGTAGTCTTCAAAACTCAGCAACACATGCGCGGGTTTGCCGCGATCCGTGATGATGACGGGACCTTGGGCCGCGGCTTTCTTCGCCAGATTCAGATGCTGGTTGAATTCGCGGCTCGAGAGCGTGGTCATGATGTAGCAATGATACTACATTCGAGGCAAACGACAGGATAACGAGTCGGTATTTAAGGCCGACTCCGCGATCGACGTAACCCGATCGATCCGGCGTTGGCCCCCTTTTAATGGGGCTGCGGCGGGCGGACAATTTCGACGGAACAGTGCGTCAATGCCCGACGTGCCGTGCGAACCGACTACGATCAGATCGGCCCCCCAGTCGCGAGCTTCATCCAGAATGGCCGCCTTAGGCCGGCCGGGAAGGACTTTGGCTTCCACCTTGAACGGTAGCCCCGCCAGGCGCCCAAGCGCTTTCTCGATCGCGTAGGGAGCCGGCGGGAACGGCGGTTGCAGCCGGGCCGGGTTGATGTCGGTTGCCTCAGCCGCGGACTCGCAGACATAGACGATCCGAATGATGCTTCCGGGAGGCCAAGGCCGCGCAGCGATAGAAGCTGCGGCGGTGAAACCGAAGTGAGAGCCATCAACAGCAAGCAAGATCTTCATTGGTATCTCCCGTTATGCCCCTTCGCTCCGCGCGGCGCCCGCGGAAGCAGGCCATGCCGTCGAACGGCCATGCCTGCGCATCTTGAAAGCCTCCATCACGAGCAGCACAATGGCGGCGAGAGCGAAGGGTACGATCCATTCGGCCACCGATACCGGTGCTATCCGCAACACTTTTTGCGCCGGGGGGTAGAACATGGCCAGGATGTGTATCCCCTGCGCACCCAGGACGCCCCAGACCAGCATCCAGTTGCGTCGTAACGGCACCCGAAACACGGAGACGTATTCCGACCGGCAGTTGAACGCGTGATAATTCACCATTAGAACCATCAGCAGGAGCAGACGGTTGCGGGCATCGAATTCGTTCAGGCCCAGATAGTTGACGAGCAGATAGAAGTTCACATAGGCCAGCAGCGCCATGGTCACGCTAGCCACGACAGTTTGCTGGACCATAAATCGGTTGAAGACGCCTTCGGTGGGCTTGCGCGGCGCCCGGGCCATCGTCCCGGGCTCGCCTCCTTCGAAGGCGAGGGAGACATCCTGAATGCCATTGGCCACCAGGTTTAGCCACAAGAGTTGAACAGGAAGCAGGGGCAGGGGCATGCCGCTCAGCAGGGCGAGGGCGAAGAGCAGCACTTCGGCCAAGCCGGTGGAGATGAGCAAGTAAGTGACCTTGCGGATGTTGTCGTAAGCAAAGCGGCCTTCTTCGACCCCGGCTTCGATGGACGCAAAGTTGTCGTCGGTAACGATGATGGATGCCGTTTCCTTCGTCACGTCAGTGCCGGACCCCATGGCCACACCAATGTGGGCCCGCTTCAGCGCCGGCGCATCGTTCACGCCGTCTCCGGTGACAGCCACAAAGTGGCCCAGTTTGACGAGCGCATCGACGATTTGGAGCTTTTGCAGCGGGGTGACGCGGGCAAACACACGGCCGGACTTGACGGTCTCGATGAACAGGGGGATGTCCGGGGTCCCGATCTCGGCGAGCGCCTTTCCCGTGACCACTTGTTCGGCACTGGCGTTGATGCCCACTTCGCGGGCGATGGCGAGCGCGGTGCGCGGGTGATCTCCGGTGACCATGGCCACCAGGATTCCGGCCTGCTGGCACCGCTCGACGGCAGTTCGCACTTCGGTGCGCGGCGGGTCGATTAAGCCGGCAAAGCCCGCTAAGGTGAGAGGAGGCAGATCGCGCTCGTCAAGGGCACGTCCTGGGGGCAGTTGCTGGACGATGCCCGTGGCGATGGCCATAACGCGGTGGCCGGATTCGGCGAGCTCGACCAGTGCGTTCTCGGCCTCACTCAGGTTCAGCGCCGAGCCACGATCGGAGCTCGCGGCGGCTTGACAGCGGGCCAGCACAACCTCCGGCGCGCCCTTCAAGGCAACGTGGGTCACGCCATCGCGCAGATAGAAAGTTGCCGCGTAGGCGCGGTCGGACTCGAACGGGATCTCGCCCAAGTGGGGAATGGCCGATACTTCGGCGGGATCGATGCCCAGTTGAAGGGCCAGCCGCCAAAAGGCGGCATCAACGGCGTCGCCCGCAAAGGTCCAAGTTCCGTGTTCAAGGCGGGCGACCGTTTCGCTGGCGATCATCGCCAGGCGGCAGAGTTCTTCCACCTGCTTCGGCTCCGATGGATCTGTCCCCGCCTGAAGGCGAACCATGCCCGCGGCAGGCAGCCAGACGGTCTGCAGGGTTTGCCGATTGAGCGTGAGTGTTCCTGTCTTGTCACTAGCAATGAAGGTACAGCTGCCCAGCCCTTCGACGGCCGTGAGCTTGCGCACGATCACATTGCGTTTGGCCATCCGGCTGGTGGCGATGGACAGGGCGACGGTCATCGCCACGGGCAGGCCCTCGGGAATCGCGGCAACGGCCAGGGCGATGGCCAGGAAGAAGACATCATAGGCAGGCATTCCCTGTGAGAGGGCTACCCCGCCGAGCAGCAGACACGCCACCAGAGTGACCAGGCTAACCTGCCGGGCAAAGGCCTCCATCCGAATCACCAGCGGTGGCTTGGCCGACTGGGAGGAGGTGACGCTTTTCGCGATCTTGCCGACCTCCGTGCGCAGGCCGGTGGCGACCACGACCCCGGCCGCGCGGCCGGTAGCGACGATGGTTCCCGCGAACGCCATGTTTCTGCGGTCGCTAACGGGCAGGCCCTCATCCAAGACCCCGGTCACCTTCTCGGCGGCCACGGACTCGCCGGTAAGCAGGGCTTCGTCGGCGGCCAAGCCGCTGGCTTCGAGAATCCGCAGGTCGGCCGGGACTCGCATTCCGGACTCGAGCCGAACCCAGTCGCCGGGCACGATGTCTTCGGCCGGAAGGTCCAGGAACTCGCCATTTCTCTTCACGCGCGCGGTGATGCGCAGGAGTTGCTGCAGGCTGGCGCTGCTGCGCTCGGCTTTCCATTCCTGGTAGGTGCCAAGCCCAGCATTCAACAGGACGACGCCGAAGATAAAGCCGGCATCGGAAGCATCTCCCATCAGAATCGCAATGACGCCGGCGGCCAGCAGGACGTAAATGAGCGGGCTCAGGAATTGGTGCAGGAAGATTGCGAACAGCGTGGGAGGCGGTTTGCTCGGCAGGACGTTCGATCCGAACGTCCGGCGGCGCTCGGCCGCCTGATCGTTTATCAACCCCTCGGCGGGCGCTTCGAGTCTTTTCAATACTTCGGCTTCGGGCAGCGCATGCCAAGCAGCGGCTGACGGGGTGAACGCTGGGACGTCTGTTTCGGCGCCATTCCGACCGCTATTTCGTTTCATCTGACCACCTCCACCGCGCAGGGGGCGCGAGAAATCAGGGCGTTGGAGATCGTACCGAGCAGCAGCCGGTCGACCAGGGAATGATCGTTGCAGCCGGCAAAAACACAGTGGGCGTCGAGTCGAACGGCCTCGCTGACAAGGAGGTTTTTGGCGTCTCCTTCCTGAATGGAGATGTGGACATCCAACCCTGCTGGAGAGAGCATTTCGAAGACGGGCGCGAGCAGAGTTTGGACGCGGTCGTGGTCCGCGGGGAGAGTGCATTCGCCGAGCGGTGGCCCATCGTGACCGACGGCAGCCATGACATGGACCGCCGTGCCCTGAGGCCAAGAGCGCGACGCCAGCACCGCGGCAGCCTGCTCGGAACCGGGCCGTGCGTCATAAGCCAGTAGGAGCCGCAAGTCCCCGGTTGCGCGTTGGCCGCGCGATACTCTGACCGAACAACTGGCTTCGTTGGCAATTTTCTGGGAAGTGCTGCCGATCAGGACTCGCTCGATTGCATTGTGCCCCAGCGAACCGACTACGACGAGTTGGGCGCCCCACTCCGCGGCGCGTTGCCCGATCACGCGGGCGGGGGAGCCGGTATAGCCCTCATGCTCGACGGTCCATTGCGGGTGCCGGGCCACGATCCGGGTTGCGCCGAGTGCGGCAAGCCGGGCGGCTTGATTCTTGCCCCGGGCCACCCCCGGGGTGGTTGCCAGCTCATAAACCGAAGGCGGAGGCAGCCAGCGTTCGGCCACGGAAACGACCAGAACGTGGGTCTCGGCGGGAAGGCCAGCGTTCCGCAGATCCGCAATCATATCGTCGGCGCAGGGCGATCCGTCGTAAGCGACGAGCAGTCGAAAAGGCTTGGGCATAGGGGGATCCTTCGGCTACTACCTGTCCGAGGTCGTGGCGACCCGCGCGAGCGCAGGTTCGCGCAGGGTGACGGGCAACGGCACTCTGGCCGTGTGGCCGGGGGCGGAGCTTGTCAACCGGCCAAGGCCAGGGGATTCGGCATGCAGCACCACGACGCCGCCGTCCGTGATGTAGTGGCCGGCGCGCTGGTCGTCCGCCAATCGCACGCCGGCGACGAAGCCGTCGGGGATGGTGAGATGCTCTGCGACGATGCAGCGGCGCAGATGGCACTTGTGGCCGATCGAGACGTGACTCAGCACGACCGATTCTTCGACCAGACTATGGCTTTTCACGTTGACGCTAGGTGAGAGCACGCAATGCGTCACCCTGCCTCCCTCGACAACACAGCCGGAAGACACGAGCGAGTCCACTGCCGTGCCGGGTTCCCCGTCGTCGGCGAAGGCGAATCGGGCCGGCGGAAGTGCAGGCATGGCCGCCCGGAGAGGCCAGTCTACATCGTGAAGAGTAAATCGCGGACGGCGTCCGAGCAGGTCCATATTGGCATCGAAGTACGCGTCCAAGGTGCCGACGTCCCGCCAGTAACCAACCGCAGCTCCGGGCTGGGCGGAGAGATCATAGGCGCGGACCGAGCAGGTCCCGAGTAGCCGCGGGAGAACGTCATGCCCGAAGTCGTGGCCGGAGTGGAGATCCGCGGCGTCCTCAACCAGCGCGGCCAATAGGATGGGGGTGGAGAAGAGATAAATTCCCAGCGAAGCCATGCAGCGGGTAGGGTCGACACGAGAACGCGGGGCCTGACCCGCCGGGGGCTTCTCGGCGAAGGCGATGACTTGCTGTTGATCGTTGGTCGTGACGATGCCGAACCGGTTTGCTTCGCGGGGATCGATGTGAATGGTGGCGAGAGTTACATCCGCGTTCAACCGGACGTGCTGGGCCACCATTTCGCGGTAGTCCATCTTGTAGACGTGGTCGGCGGCCAGAATCAGCGTGTAGGGCGCCGCTTCGTCGATTATCGTCGCCATGTTCTGATAGACGGCATCCGCCGTCCCGAGGTACCAGGTGTCGCGATTGCGCCGCATGGGAGGCAGGGTTTCGACGAAGGCCCCCAACTCCGGAGGCAGGAAGTGCCACGCCTGGCGGATGTGCCGGTTCAACGATAGGGCCTTGTGCTGGGTGAGGACACAGATCCTGTAAAGGCCGGAGTTGATGCAATTCGACAAGGGAATGTCGACCAGCCGATAGATTCCTCCGAAAGGGATGGCCGGCTTGCAATGTTCTCTTGTTAGCGGGCCAAGACGCTCGCCGGCGCCTCCCGCCAGCAGGACCGTCAGTACCTCGTGCATACGCCACCTCTGATTTGCTCCGGGTTTTCCGGCGTGGTTCGATCATCTACCGGGGCTCCGATGATTCCCTCCGCCCGTGGCCTAACTCTCCCCCGCTCCCAACCTCAGGATGCCCGCTTTCCGGCACGGCGTCCATCATGTACTTAGGTGATATCGCAACTGCGGCGACTCTCCTAATGTGGAAGCATGGAGACGATGCCGACCTGCATTTCGTTTCGCCGGGCCCTGACAGGGGTAGAGTCGACCAGCCGAGTCTGAAGCTATCGGTTTCAAAGGTGAGTATTCGTTGGATCTGACAAGACTGAGGCGAGGTTTGGCGCAATGAAGTCGAGTGTGACCGCAGTGCTGCTGCTGGGTTTTGGGGCACTGCTCTTATTGATCGGGATTCTCGGACTTGGCTCCATACGCCGGGCCAATGAGGTGTACGAACAAATTACCCAAGCGCAATTGGCTTTTGAGGAAGTCGACGAGGCCTTACGCGATTTGCCGGCCGATCTGCACTTAGCGGGCATACTCGTTCGCGACTACGCGCTTGACCCGTCCCCCACGGCGGCACCAATCTACAAAGAGCAGTTAAGAAAAGAGCAGCAAAGAATCGAGCGGGACCTGACGCGGCTGAGTATGTTGCGTTCCGTCCAAAAGGAGAAGGTGGAACGGTTGCAGAGGGAAATTCAAGCTTACGCCGATTCTCTGGATCCGGTGCTCGGCTGGTCTCCGCAAGAGAAGTACGTCCGGAGCTTTGCCGTGATTCGAGGAACGCTGCCTCAGCGCCAGGCGATCGTGAACCTGGCGGAGGAACTCCGCGCACTCAACGCGCAGAACCTGGCGATGCAGCGCCAGGCTGGGGAACGGGGACGGGACTCTCTGCAGCGCTTTGTCCGGAACCTGCTATTGGCCTGCCTGGGGCTGGGCTTGCTGGTCGCGGTGATTACGGCGCGGCGAGTGATGCATTCGGAGAAGAAGTTGGAGGCCGAACGGGAACGGGCGGTGGAAGCCGAGCGTCAGCAGCACCGGATGGCCAGGAGAGTGGTGCAGGTGCAGGAAGACGAACGAAAGCGAATCGCGCTGGAACTGCACGACGCCGTGGGGCAGATGGCTTCGGCGCTGGGAATGGAGCTGGGCCGGCTGGACAGTCTTAGCCAGTCTTCCCGTCCAGAGTTTCACGACAAGCTTGCCGAGGTGAAACAAATGAATGCTGACGTCATTCGAGCGGTGAAGGAGCTGGCGACGGGACTACGGCCGGCCATGCTCGATCAGCTCGGCCTGGGTCCGGCGCTTCGCTCGCACGCTCGCGAGTTTGAGCGACGAACCAATATCAGCACGGCAATTGAAATGGAAGGCGAGTTAGACACGGTTCCGGAACCACACCGCACGTGCATCTATCGAATCGTCCAGGAAGCCCTGAACAACTGTGGCCGGCATGCCCGTGCCCGAAACGTTACCATCTCTCTGGCTGGCGCGCTGAACCGAATCAAGCTGCGGGTGCAGGATGACGGCGTCGGGTTCGACGTTGCCACGAAGAGCGAAGCGGGACTGGGCCTGGCCGGCATTGCCGAGCGGGTACGCGATCTGAACGGCACGCTGAGGATCGAGTCTACGCCAGGCTGCGGGACCAGTCTGCAAGTTGAACTCCCCGGGAAAGAGAGCGTGATAGAAATATGAGTCCTATTCGAGTGTTGATTTGCGATGACCACGGCGTGATGAGGAAGGGTTTGCGCCTGCAATTGGAGCAGCACCGGGATTTCGAAGTGGTTGGTGAAGCGGCGGACGGGCGCGTTGCGGTGCAACTTGCGGAGTCGCTGCGGCCGGACGTGATCCTGATGGATATCGGCATGCCCAATCTCAACGGCATCCAAGCTACCAGTCAGATCGCAAAGTCCAATCCCGACGTGGGAATTGTGATGCTCAGCATGTACTCAGATGAAGAGTATCTGCTCCGCGCGTTGCATGCTGGCGCTTTGGGGTACCTGATGAAAGAAACCGCAGATGCAGACCTCGATCAAGCGGTACGGGCGGTGGCACAAGGGAAGTCATTCTTCAGCCCAGCCATCCAAACCGCTCTGCGCGAAGACTACATCCGCCAGTTACGACAAAAGGGAATCACGGATTCCTATGATCTACTCACCCAGCGGGAGAAAGAGGTGCTGCAGTTATTAGCGGAAGGGAAGGTCAACAAGGAAGTCGCCAACGTGCTCGACTGCAGCGTAAACACTGTGGCGACCCACCGGATGCACCTGATGCAGAAGCTGAATTTGCACAGTTCGGCGGAAATCGTGCTTTACGCGGTGCGCAAGCGAATCATCACCTGAGCGCAGTCGCTGCTGGGTGACGGCAAGTTGGGACGCGGGGTACCACTATTCAGGAGCCGAACTCCCTGTTCTTGGCTGCCACCGTTCCCGGCGTTACCCAGCGCCGAGCCTGTGGACGATGGGGGGCCATGAACTGGCGCCGGTCGAAGCATTCGGCGGTAGAACGAGGGAAGACGCCTGGACGTTTCCTGTGTTGGCAACCCCGAGGGACCTCACTTTGGCGCCTCGGCCGTTGATTCTCAAGCGGTGGGGCGGGTTGGGAAAGTGCCTGGGCCAGGGGGACCTCCTTTGGGGAAGGCTTCCAAGTCGCCAATTACAGGGTAAAGATGGTGACCGGGGCGGCACGGCCGCCGAGGGCGTGATAGAAGTCGAGCGCGTGCTGGTCTTCGTTATCGGCGGGTACCCAAAGGGATTCGATGCCTTCGGACGAAGCGGCTTGGCGCAAGTGGGCGACGAGTTGGCGGCCGATGCCTTGGCGTTGGAAATCGGGATGAACGGCGATATCATAAAGGAAGATTTCCGACGATTCGGAGGTGATGAGGGGAAGGGTGAAGGCGGTGAGCCCACCGGCGAGCCGATCGCCGGCAAAGGCAGCGATGGCCCAAAAGTCGGGACGGCCGAGGAGGCGCTCGAGATAGGGCGTCGACAGAGGGGTAGTCTCGTTTTCGAAGACTTCGGCGATCAGAAGAAAAAGCTGGCGGGCGAGGGGTTCGTCGGTGGCCTGGAGGCGGGTGGTGCGGATGGGGAGGTGGGACGGCATGGCGGCTATTCTAGCGGGGCGAGCGGGTGGTGTGGCGGGTGAGGCCCGCTTCGGGGGCGATGCGTTTGAAACAGGAGCGGCAGATCCAGGTGTAAGTGCCATCGGGGTTCTCGGCGTAGTAGGCGTGGCGGAAACAGCCGCGCTTGGCGTGTTCCTCTTTGTGGTGAGGAAAACGATCGCGATGATTGCAGATACAGGCTGAACAGAACAGGCAGTGGTCATGCCAGGTGCTGCCGGGCTCGACCAGGCTATCCCAGCGGGTCCACTGAAACGGAATCGCACGCCAGCTTTGGGCGACGCTGAGCCAGGGCCAAGGCAGCTCTGTCAGCGTTCTCGCGTCTCGGATCGGGCACCCCACCCTGCAATCGTAGCAGGGCGGCGATGGCGAAGTGGTCGCTTCTGTTAGTTAGTTGGCGACGAAAACAGCGGCGCCCGGCTTGATTTGCTAAAACTCCCAAACTTCTGTCCGAGAAGACATGGGAATGGCGATCGTGAACCGAATCGAAAACCAGACCGAGATCCCGGCTCTGGCTCTCCTGGCGGCGCTGAACCAGTTACAGCAAGGCTTGATTCTCTATGACGCCAGCGGCAAACTGTTGCACGTGTCCGACCGGGCGCAGGAGTTGTTGGAGGCGGGAGATACCCAGCCGGGAGACGGGGCGACGGAGCTGGAAGCTCTTCTGCGATCGGCGAAGCGAGCTGGGGCGAACTGGGAAGAGGCGTTGCGCTTTCTGACGACGACGGAAGAACGGCGGGAGAACGCCGGACTCGAGCGCGGCGGGTTGCGATATACGTGGAAGCAGGTCTCTGATGGGAATCGGGTGGCCTTCCTGGAACCCGTTTCCGGCGAGGTGGCGGAGAAACAAAGCGACGAAGATTTCCTGACGGGGTTGGCCTCGCGGGCGAGATTCGAAGCTGAAATTGAGGCCGCGATGGCGGGTGGCGCCGCGGTCTCGGCGATGTTTATCGATCTGGACCACTTCAAAGCGGTGAACGACACGCTGGGCCACGCGGCGGGGGACATGCTGCTGAAGCGGGTGGGGCAACGCCTGAAGTCATCGATCCGCAACGGGGATCTGGCAGCGCGATTTGGCGGTGACGAGTTCGCAGTGCTGATTCGCGCCAATGCGACGGCAGACGACCTTTCGGGAATGGCGAATCGGATCATCGAGGTGATGCGGCGAAGCTTTCTGATTGAAGGCCAGTTGACGCATGTGGGTGCGAGCGTCGGAATCGCCAGAATGCCGACCGACGGAAGCGACGCGCGGGAACTGCTGCGAGCGGCGGATTTGGCACTGTACGAATCGAAGTCGGCGGGCGGCGGACGGGCAACCTTCTACGACAAGACGCTGCTCGAACGGGAACAGATCCGGCGGAACGGGGAGATGGACCTGCGGCGGGCGTTGGCGCTGCGGCAATTCGAACTCCACTATCAGCCGCAATTGAACTCGTCGGGAAAGCTGGTCTGCTTTGAAGCGCTCATTCGCTGGCGGCATCCGGAGCGGGGCTTGATTCCTCCGCTGGCGTTCCTACCCATCGTGGAAAAGGTGGGCATGATGGGGCAAGTGGGCGAGTGGGTGCTGCGAACGGCGTGCGCGGAGGCGACGAAGTGGCCGGAAGATATCTGCGTGGCGGTGAATGTGGCGCCCTCCCAATTGGGGAACAAGCAGTTTGTCGACCGGGTGCGGCAGATCCTGGAGGCAACGGGACTACCGGGTTGCCGGCTGGAGTTGGAGATTACCGAAGAGTCGCTGGCGGGCGATCCGGCGGGGGTGAAGGCAATGCTCGACGAGTTGCGGACGTTGGGCATCAGTCTCGCGATTGACGACTTCGGCACCGGGTATGCGTCGATGAGTCAGCTGGCGATGTTTCCGTTTGACAAGATCAAGATCGACAAGTCGCTGGCGGGAACGGATCCTCGGGAGCGGGCCTTGGTGAAGGCGATTACGCAGTTGGGTGACGACCTGGGGCTTTCAACCCTGGCCGAAGGGGTGGAGAGCCGCGAACAGATGGTGCAATTGCATGGGGATGGGTGCGAATTCCTGCAGGGTTATCACTTAGGCAGGCCGATGAGCGCCGAAGACGCCGGGCTATTAATCGAACGGGTGAGGAGATGAACCAGACACTGCATCGCATTGTTTACTGCAGCAAGGGCTGCATTTCGGGTGATGAGGAAGAGATTCGCCGGGAACTCGACCAGATTCTGGCCAGTGCACGCCGGAACAACAGCCGGGTGGGCGTGACGGGCGCTTTGCTCTACAAGTGGAGAACATCTTTGAGACGATCCAGTCCGATGTCCGCCACCATGAAATTGCCGTGATTGAGAGCGGCGTGGTGGGGGATCGGCTGTTTCCAGAGTGGTCGATGGCTTACGCGGCGGCGGGGTCGACGGGTCACGCGGCGCAGGTTACCGAAGCCTTTGACGCGGTTTTCGCCGGATCGGAGGAGGGCACGACGCAGGTGCTTTCTTTACTGAAGCAGCTGCTGGCCAACCAGGCCTAGCTGGCTCATTCAGTCTGCGGCTGGCTCAGGCGGCGCACGGCTTTCTCGATGGCGCTCGTGGCACTCGCGGCATCCTGCGCTGCGTCAAACTCAAGCGGCGGGCCGATCCGCAGGCTGACCTCACCCGCTCCGGCGCGACGGCGGCCCTGCTGCCTTAGCTCCCGAATTCCCTCTAACCAGACCGGCACAACCGGAATGCGTAAGTCCCGCGCGAGGATGCCCGTGCCGGGCTGGAAGGGCAGCATCTCGCCGGTTTCCGAACGACGGCCTTCGGGAAAGACCAAAACGGAATACCCAGCGTCGGCCAATCGCCCGGCGTGTTGAAACGCCCGGCGGACTCCGCCGCTGCGCGGCAACGGGAAGACGTTGTAAGCGAGGACAACCAGCACGTATTGCCCGCGCAGGCCGAGGCGCTCAAACCAGGGCAGCGTCGGCGACGGATGCCGGTACTCGCGCAGCAGTTCACCGCTCATCGCGATCGCAATCCGGCGGCTCCGGCCCCAAGGCAGACGCCCGACCAGCAACGCCCCATCGATGGCCGTGAGGTGGTTGGCGACAAGCAACACCGGGCCTGGCACGCCCAAGAGGTTTGCGAGGCCGGTCACCTCGGCGCGGCCGGAGAACCATGCGGTCAACGGCCGGAGGAGAAGCCAATGCAGCGCCCACCGCAAGGCGGTGGCCCACCAGGAACGCGGCCAGCGCGGGAAGGAGAAGGCCGGTTCGGCAGGGCTCGGCGCGGGGATGGCTATGGGCGCGGCCGCGGTGGGCTCAGATGGCGCGGCGGGGGCCGCGGTGGGGGTGCGTTCTCCCTCCATCTGCGCGGCGATGGTTTGCCGTAGCGCGCCGACGGTGGTGGATTCGACGATGCGGCCTTCTTCGAGTGAGACCGAGAAGCGCGCTTCGAGGGCCGTGACCAGGGTGACGCGGGCGAGCGAATCGAGGGCCAGGTGGCGACCGAGTTCCCACTCGTCGCTGAGGGTGCCCTGCCAGCGGGCGCCGGCGTTGCGGAGCACCTGTTCGAGGGCGCTCGAGCGAAGGGATTCGACAGGCTCCCCGGTGGCGAGCGCCTGAGCGTACTCGCGGACGGCGCCGCGACGGACCTTGCGGGTACCGGTGCGGGGGAAATCGAGTTCGGGCCATGCGGCCCAGCGGGCGATGCGTTGATGGGGTTCGAGACGGGTGTTGGCGCGCTGGACCACCGCCTCCCAGTCGGCGTGGCCGCGGAAGAGCGCCATGGGGGCGGGGCCGCCAGGGAGTTCGACGCCGACGACGACCACATCGGAGACTGCAGGCTCGGCGCGGAGGGCATGTTCAATGTCTTCCGGATAGATGTTCATGCCGTTCGAGGCGACGATGAGTTCTTTGCTGCGGCCGCGGAAGAAGTAGTTGCCGGAGGCGTCGGTTTCGGCCAGGTCGCCGGTCGAAAACCATTCGCCGCCCCAGCCTTGGGCGCCGCCTTCCTTGCTCCAGTAGCCAGGGGAGACGGTTTCTCCCTTCACGAGAATCTCGCCGGTTTCGCTGATACGGACCTGGCGGCCGGGCATCGACTTGCCGATGCTGCCGCGGCTCATTTTGAAGGGATGGTTGACGCTGATGAGGGAGGCGGTCTCCGTCATGCCGTAGCCCTGGATGACGGCGTAGCCGAGGCGCCGCCAGAGGACTTCGGTCTCCTCTGGAAGGGAGGCCCCGCCGCAGACGAAGGCCCAGAACTTCCAACCGAGGCGGGCGTGGACGTCGCGGAAAATCCACCAACTTTTGAGGAAGTGGCCTTGGCCGGAGGCGGCGAGGCGCTCGGCCCACCGGCCGCGGCTGCCGCGCGCCACTTCGGCGCTGAGGAGATCGAGATAGCGGGGGACGGTGGAAAGGACGGAGATGCGGCGTTCGCGGATGGACTGGATGACTTCGGCCGGGCTGAGTTCCGGGAGGAAGTGCATTTCTCCGCGCAGGAGCGGGGGGACGAAGAGGCCGAGCATCTGGCCGAAGACATGGGAGAGAGGGAGTTGGGCGAGGAAGCGGACAGGATGGAAGGGGCGCTCCCAGTGGAGGTACTTGGCGATCTCCTGCTCCATGGGTTCGAGGCTGGCGAGGGTGTTGCCGTGGGTGAGGCAGACGCCTTTGGGGGCGGCGGTGGAGCCGGAAGTGAAGATGATTTGGGCCAGGGCGTCGCGGGCGGG
>LNFE01000234.1 GCA_001464575.1 Acidobacteria bacterium Ga0077553
GAAATCGTGAAGTATCTCAAGACCGGCTCGGCCTATTACGCCCCTTCGGCCGCCACCGTCGAGATGGTCGAAAGCATTCTCAAGGATCAGAAGAAGGTTCTGCCGTGCGCCGCCCTGCTCGAAGGCGAATACAACGTCAACGGGGTGTTCTTCGGCGTGCCGGTGAAACTGGGCTCGAACGGCATCGAGAAGATCTATGAAGTGCAGTTGACCGACGACGAAAAAGCGCAGATCCAAAAGAGCGCGGCGGCGGTCCACGAACTGGTGGAAGTTCTGAAACCGAAAGTCAGCTAGCCAGCTGGAACTTTTTTAACGCCCGCGGGTTTGACGTAGCTCCCAAACCCGCGGGCGTTTTGCGTATAATCAATCGTTTCCACTTATCAGAGGAGTGTTTCGGCCTATGGAACCAGAGCAGGTAGTACAGCTTGTCGCCGGTATCTTGGCGGTGGCCTGTATCGTGATCATCATCATGCGGCGCAAAGCCAAGGGCACCAAGGCCAAGGCGGAAGAGAACGACTTCTAATGGCGCGGAAGAAGCAGGCAGCGCCGGCGGAAGCGCCGCGAATTGACGAAAAATACGCCTGCTTCCGCCTCTCCGTGCGCCCCTCGGCCATCCACCGGTGGGGCGTCTTCGCCGAGGAGCTTATTCCCAAGCGAAGAAAGATCATGGAGTATACCGGCGAACGTTGCAATCGCCGGGAGACCAAGCGCCGCGTCTTTGAGCGCGAGTTCAACTATATGTTCACGTTGAACAGCTACTGGTGCATCGATGGCTCCACTGGCGGCAGTGGGGCCGAGTATGTGAACCATTGCTGCGAGCCCAATATCGAAGCGCGCATCGTCAAGGAACACATTCTCTACATGAGTCTGCGCGACATTCAGCCGGGCGAAGAGCTCACCATCGACTACCACTTCGGCAAGGATGTCCAGCGGGTCCCTTGCGCCTGCGGCGCGCCGACTTGCCGCGGCACCATCAATCTTTTGGAGTAACGTTCCAGCGCGGTTCTTCCCGCTCGAACGCCTCGCGCGATTCCGGGGTGCGGCCCTGGTCGTTCGTTTCGGCAATCCAACGGTCCAGATCGCGAGTGAGCTTCTTCACCGTGCCCTGATGGCACTTGTCACCCGCGAGATTGTTCACCTCGTGCGGGTCCGCCTGGTGGTCGTAGAGTTCGATCTCCGGCTTCCGCGGGGCGAGCCAATTCGCTTGCACCGGTGTTAGCTTGCCACTGCCGGCTAGCTCTTTGATGACTGCTTGCGTCGGGTAGTTGGCGGTGATGTACTCGTTGAATTGCGTATAGGGCCGCTCCGGCATAAAGTTGCGGATCAGCTTATAGCGGCTGTCTCGGACGGCGCGGATGCGTTCGACGGTCATATCGCAGCGGTCCCGCGCGGTGAAGATCTGCTTGCGGGGCTTGGCGCCGCTGAACAGGCCTTGGCCGTGGAAGAGCGCCGGCTTGGCAATGCCCGCGATTTCGAGGCTGGTGGCGGTGATATCGAGCGCAATCACCGGGTCTTTGCGCACGGCCCCCGCCTTCACCCGGCCGGGCCAACGGACCAACAGCGGCACATGGGTGCCGGAATCGTAGAGCCACTGTTTGCCGCGGATGAGGCAGCGGCCATTGTCGCCGAAAATGAAGATGGCGGTGTTCTCGAGCAGGCCTTCGGACTTCAATTGGTCCAGCACGGCGCCCACTTGCGTATCCCAGTACGCGACGGCATCGAGATAGTTGGCTAGTTCGTTGCGGACAACCGGGTGGTCCGGATAGTAGGGCGGGAGCGTAACCTTGGCCTGGTCCGTCAGCTCCTTTTGCTTCCGGGCCAGTGGCCACATCGGGCCCTTGTGTGGCGCAGTGAAATTGATCTGGGCGTAGAACGGCTGGCCCTTGGCGCGCTGATTCCAGTGGGTCCCCTGAAACGGCTTTTCGGTTTGGAAGTTGAAATCGGTCTTGCCGGAGGCTCGCAGGCCGGGAGCGATCTCGGTGACGTTGGCGGTGAAGTAGCCAGCCTCCTGCATCCGGTCGGAGATCAGCTTGACGCCATCCGGAAGGCGATAGCCGTCCTTGCGGTGGCTGCGATGGTTGTGCGCGCCAATGGTGGTCTGGTAGACCCCGGTGTTCCAGGCCGATCGGGCGGGCGAACAGACCGGAGCGGTGGTGAAGCAGTGAGTGAAGCGGGTGCCTTCGGCGGCGAAGCGATCGACATTCGGCGTCTTCGCCAACGGGTGGCCGTAGCAGCCGAGGTCCGGGCCCAGGTCGTCGCCGAGAATCCAGAGGACGTTGGGCCGGTCGGCCTGGTTCTGCGCGCGCAGGTTCAGGAATGGCGCAGCAGCGGCGGCCAAGGCGGCGCGGCGGGTTATCGGCATGGCTTCGCTCCTTTAAACGGCAGGCCCTCCCAGGCTTCGAGTTCGAGAAGGCGGTTGTACTTGGCTAGGCGTTCGGACCGGGTAATCGATCCGATTTTGATCTGGCCCGCGCCGGTGGCGGTAGCGAGATCGGCAAGAAATGAGTCTTCGGTTTCGCCGCTGCGGGCCGAGATGACAGCATTGTATCCGGCCGCCCGGGCCTGGGTGCAGACGTCGAGGGTTTCGGTGAGCGTCCCGATCTGATTCATCTTGACGAGCACCGCATTGGCGGCGCGGCGGTCAATGCCTTGCTGGACGCGGGCGCCATTGGTCGTGAACAGGTCGTCACCAACCAATTGAATGTGGCCCAGACGCTCGGTGAGACGAATCCAGCCGTCCCAGTCGTCTTCGGCCAGGCCATCTTCGATCGAAACGACGGGGAAACTGGCGCACCATCGGGCCAGCAGATCCACCATCTCTTCGCTCGTCAGCGATCGCTTTTCGCTGGCGAGATGGTACTTCCCTTCCCGGAAAAAATGGGTCGCGGCGACGTCGAGCGCGATGGAGACCTGCTCGCCGGGGGCATAGCCCGCTTCGGCGATGGCGATGGTGAGCAGAAAAAGCGCCTCTTCATTACTCGGCAGCAGCGGTCCCCAGCCGCCTTCGTCGGCCACACCCGTCAGCACATAGCCGCTGCGCCGCAGCAGTTCGCCGGCGGTCGTGTGGATGCGCACGGTGGCTTCGAGCGCCTCGGCCATCGTCGGGAAGCCGTGTGGAATGATCAGGAAGTCCTGAAACTCCACGTTGCCCCCGGCGTGGAGTCCACCGGAAAGAATATTGATCATCGGCACCGGGAGGCGCGGCGCGCCCAGGGCCAGGGTTCGATAGAGCGGTTCCTGGCGGGCCATCGAGACCGCCCGGGCGACTGCGCAGGAGATGCCAAGGATCGCATTGGCGCCCGTGCGGGACTTGTTCGGGCTGCCGTCAATCTCGAGCAGTCGGGCATCAAGGGCGCGCTGGTCGTCCACGGGGAAACCCGCCAGGGCGGGAGCGAAGATCTCGGCAACGTGGCGGACAGCGCCCTGCACCCCTTTCCCGCCGTACCAGGCGCCGCCGTCGCGCCACTCGTGGGCCTCGTGGGTGCCGGTGGAGGCGCCCGACGGAACTTGAGCGACAGCGCGGACGCCGCCGGAGAGGCCAACCTCCACCTGCAGCGTCGGCCGGCCGCGGGAATCCAGAATTTCAAGGGCGCGTAATGTTTCTAGGGTCAGGTTCATCGGCTCCAAAGGTCCAGAACGTCACGGGGTGGAGCCACCAGAATATCGCGGGCCAGCCCCCGCAGGATTGGCTTCGTTTCGTCATGGAGGTATTCCGCGGGGGATTTGCCATCGATCCGCGCCAGCAAGAGACAGCCCAGATGTAGTTTGACGCCTTCCGCGGACACCTCCGCAGAGGCCGCCCGCCAAAACGCCGCGGCCGCGGCAGCGTATTGGTTTCGCCACTGCGGGCGATGGAACGACTTGAGCAGAAGGTGATTCAGACAAAACGCGGCATCAAACGCGGCGTCGCCGTAGTGGACCACCTCGTAGTCGATCAGCATGGGGCGGCCGCCGGCGATCAACATGTTCTTGGGCGACCAGTCGCCGTGGACGAGGCTGGTCGCCTGTTCCTGGCAACGGGCTATGGCTTGTGTGAAGTACGGAGCCAGATCCGGATGGCGGGCCGCGGTAAAGCGGTAGTAGGGATCGAGCCGGAGCTCATCAAAGACGCGCTGGTCGCCGTAGCGCTCCTGCCAAGGGCCGGCTGAGCGGGTGCCCGCGATCTGTTGGGCGAGCAGTTGCCCGATTTGAGCGGCGACCGCAGGGTCAATCTCACCGGCAAGCAGGAGGGTCTTCCAATCCTGGGCGCCGGGGGGAGCCGCCTCCATCGCGTAGACGTAGTTCGCTTCGTCGAGAAAGGCGATTGCGGGAACGGCGCCTGGGGGGAGAACCCCGGCGACATCGAGCAGGGCGGCAGCCTCGCGGAGGGTTCGCGCCGGGTCCGACAGCCACTCCTCGGCCACCCGCAGCCGTTCGAGCGCCTGCTTCACCACCAAACGGCCGTGAGTTGTTTCCGCCAGCAAGACGGTATTGGAGACGCCTCCGCCGAGCGGTGTAATGGCGCCGCGGAGGGGAAAGCCGCGCGCGGCCAGGTACTCTGCTGCGTTACCGGGGTCCAGTTGGAGCAAACGCCAGGATAACAACTAGCCGCGGGAAAAGGCTTTGAACAGCCCCGTAAGACTGCCGGAGAAGACACCGCCCGAGGACGCCTTCTTCGTCGTTTCGGCTTCCTTCCCGGTCTTGCCGAGCAGGCCTTGGGAAAGCGCCAGCAGGCTTTTGCCGAAGGCGGTGGTGGAGGGAATCACCTTGCCGTCGAGCAGCGCCCGTTGCACGTTTTCGTAGTCGCTGGGGACAAGATGGTGCACCTCCGTATGCAAAGCCATCTCGATCATCTCTTTGTTCAGTCCGGCGTCTTTGTTGAACCGGTTGATGATCAGCTTCGTCTTGTGCCGTTGCACGCCGGAGGACTCGAGGTATTGCAGACCGCGGGCGGTGGCCTGCAGGGCCGGCAATTCATTGGTCGAAATGACGAGAACATCGTCGGCCGCGCGAGCAACAGAGACGGTCCAATCGCCGTAGATGGACCCGACATCCACGACGACGTGGTCATACATCCGCCGGGCGAATTCGAGAATGGGCGCTGCCGACCGCAGTCCCTGGATGCTATCCACCGGATTCTCCGGAGGCAGCAGCACATCGACGCCCTGGCTCGAGGAGACCAATCCTTTCCACAGATCGGCATCGAGGCTTTCCGCGTGCTGGAGTGCGTCGAGAAAGCTGTAGGTCGACTTCAGTTTCAACAGAAAGGAGACAGTGCCCGTTAGCGGATCGAGATCGGCGAGCAAGACCCGGCCGTCGCTGATTCGCTTAAAGTGCACCGCGAGATTGGAGGCCATCGTGGTCGCCCCACAGGCTCCCTTGGCGGGAATGATCGCCGTGGCGGCTGAGTTTTTCGAGCACTTGGCGCAGTTGTTCCTGGGTGAAGGGCCGGGTGAGAAACTCCTGTGCGCCGCACCGCAGGCACTGCAGAATCAGGGTCGGATCCGCCTCTTCTACCAGGACCACCGTATGCAGATTCGCTTTGAGCGCCGCAAGGGCGGTGAGTACGGCGAGCGCCGTCCGTTGATCGCTCGAAACGTCGAGGAAACAGACCGTATCCGAGCTCGTCAGCGGCAGTTCACTCAGATTGTTCGGCGCCGGATAGCCTCCAATTTCAATCACCGGCGCATCCGCCATCTCATTCGAAATGATCGGAAGCAGCTCGGCGACATACTTCCGGCTCGGGCTAATAACGATGACCTGCCAATTGTCCTTGGGCAAATGGGACTCCCCTAGAGGAAGAGATCGGCGGTGGGGAGCAAAAACATGAGGCCAAATTCGTCTCTCCCCCTGCGGAATTGCTCTAAGACCTCAAGTTCGGTGGTCGATATGCCTCGCAATAGGAGTAATCCCCGTAGTGGGGACGAGTATATGGAACAGAACCTGAACAAGAAGTCCGTCCTACTGTGCGAAACACAACCGGTGACCGCCGAAGGCATTCGCGCCATTCTCGCCGCCTGCCCAGACCTGGAGTACATCGGTCGCACCGAAACACTGGTTGGAGTGGGTGAGATCGTCCGGCAGCAACGTCCCGGAGTGGTCATGATCGACAAGTCATTGGGAATCCAAGCCGTGCTGGACTGGCTGGCGCTGGCCAAAGCCATGTTGCCCGCCGAAACGGAGGTCGTCATTTGGGGTGTGTCGATTACCGAAGCCGAAGCCCTGCGTTTCCTGCAATCTGGCGCGCGCGGGATCCTGCGGAAGACTTCCGACCCGGAAACAGTGATCGCCTGCCTACGCGCCGTGGCAAAGGGCAATAGCTGGATGGCCGATTCCGTGTTTCGGGAGCCGGGGCGGATGGAGCGGAATTCCCGGAGCGAGTTGACGCCGCGCGAGCAGCAGGTGCTGGAGCTCGTCGAACAGGGGATGAAGAACAAAGAGATCGCCCGGGAACTGGGGATCCGGCCGGGCACGGTAAAAATCCATTTGAAACACATTTTTGAGAAGACCGGCGTCCGGGGCCGGTACGGTCTCGCCTTGTCGGTAATCCGCCAGCGGGGCGGCTTGGACCAGTTAGCGAAGGCCTCCTAGGCTTGTGGCCTGCCACTGTTGCCCGGAGATGTTTACCGGGACCGCACCCCCTGCATGATATTCTGCTAGGGGTGCGGTCTCCGTTTCCATTCGTCTCTCTAGCGCTGTTGTTTGCGATTTTGCCAGCCAGCGCCCAATCGCCGCCTCCTTTGGTCCAGATCCTGGCATCGGAGATGGATCGAAATTTCGCCGCGCTCAAGAGCAAGGGCGACCCGGCCCCCTACTTTCTGGCCTACGCAGTAACGCAGCAGGAAACCCACCTCCTGGCGGCGACCAGCGGCCTGTTGGCGTCGAAAGACGCTTCCAAGTCACGCTCGCTCGATGTCACCCTCCGGGTGGGCACGCCGCAGCTCGACAACTACCGCACCGTCGGCCGCAACTTTGCGACCTTTACCAACGGTTCCCTGCTTTCGCTGGATGACAACGCTAACGCCTTGAAGCGGCGCATCTGGATGGACACCGATGGGGTGTATCGCGCGGCCTCGCAACGGCTGCTCAACATCCGGACGAATAAAGAGGTGAAGGTGGAAGCGACCGACCAGTCGGGCGATTTCTCGCCGGCCGAGCCGGTTGTCTCCTACAAGCCCGTCCCGGAGATTCGTTTTGATACGGAAAAATGGGCGTCGCGGGCACGGCAATGGTCCAAGCGCTTCGCGGAGTATCAGGACATCCTCAGCTCCTCGGTCACGGTCATCGCCCAGCGCGAGATCAAGACTTTCGTGAATACGGAAGGCACGCGGCTCCAGCACGGCCGCACCTTTGCGCGCATTCTGATTTCAGCGCGTTCGAAGGCATCAGACGGCATGGATTTGGCGACATCGGAGACAATCGAGGCCGACGACCCCACCCGCCTGCCGAGCGATAAAGCAGTGGAAGCAGCCGTGGACCGGGTTGCCAAGGACCTCCGCGGCCTGCTGCGAGCGCCGGAAGTAGATCCCTTTGTCGGGCCGGCGATCCTGTCCGGCCGGGCGGCCGGCGTGTTTTTCCACGAGATCTTTGGCCACCGCATCGAAGGCCACCGGCAGAAGGATGAGACCGAGGGCCAGACCTTCACCAAGAGCGTGAACGGACCGGTGCTGCCCTCGTTTCTTTCAGTGACGTTCGACCCGACGGTGAAACGGATGGCCGAGACGGATCTCTACGGCTGGTACGACTTCGATGATGAGGGCGTGGTGGCGCGCCGGGTTCCGGTAGTCGAGAATGGCATTTTAAAGACGTTCTTACTTTCACGGTCTCCCATTGCCGGCTTTGCCAAGTCCAACGGCCACGGACGGCGGCAGGCGGGCGCCGAGATCGTATCCCGGCAGAGCAATCTGATCGTCAGCTCGACCAACAGCGTACCCGATGCCAAGCTGCGCGAACTGCTGATTGAGGAGATCAAGAAGCAGGGCAAGCCGTACGGGCTCTTCTTTGAGAGCGTCACGGGTGGCTTCACGACGACGGGCCGGGCTGGACTGCAGGCGTTTACCGTAATTCCGCTCGTCGTCTACCGGGTCTATCCCGATGGACGGCCGGATGAGCTGGTGCGGGGCGCCGACATTGTAGGAACGCCGCTAGCGAGTTTTGCCAAGATCGCGGCCACCGGGAATCAGCCGCAGGTGTTTAATGGCTATTGCGGCGCCGAAAGCGGGAGCGTTCCGGTTTCGGCGATCTCGCCGGCGCTGCTCGTGACGGAGATTGAAGTGCAGAAGAAGAACCGTTCGCAGGAGCGTCCCCCGTTGCTGGGCCGGCCGTCGCGGACCGATGGGGGCGACAGATGAGGCGCCGTACGTTCGGGCTGCTTTTGGGCGCTGCGGCCGTAGCGCCGGCGCAGACAAAACTCGACGATCCGATTCTCGAGGCGATGCGGTCGGAGCTAGACCGGTCGCTGAAGTTGCGCCTGGCCGGAGAGACGCCGTACTACATCCAATACACCTTGGAGCAGGGCACCAACCTGAACTGCTCGGCCACGCTTGGCGGTTTGCTGATCTCGCGAACGTCGAGCTACCGGTTGCCGCGGGTGCAGGTGCGGGTGGGCAGTTACGAGTTCGACAACACGAACTGCGTCTACACCGGCATGGTACGCGGGGCTCGCTTTGACAATGAGAACTGGCCGCTTGAAGCCGACGAGAACCAGATCCGGCAGGATCTATGGCTGGCCACGGACCGGAGCTACAAGGCCGCCGTCGAAACCCTCTCCTTAAAGCGCGCCGCGATAAAGAACGTGAATCAGGCCGAAAAGCTGAACGATTTCGCCAAGCAGGCTCCGGTCGTCAAGATTCTGCCGGTTCCGAAACTGAAGCTGGACGAAAAGCGCGCCAATGAACGAGTACGGACGCTGTCGGCTCTCTTCGCGGCCTACCCCAAAATTCTCGATTCCCGGGTGGAGTACGAGGAAGGCATTTCGACCTCCTTTTTCGGAAGTACGGAAGGAACCTTCTTCCGCACGCCGGAAAACATCGTCACCTTGCGCGTCCGGGCCGAGGCGCTCGCCGATGACGGCAGTCCCTTGCGCGACTACCTGACCTTCCATGCCTTTGAGGCGGCCAATTTGCCGTCCGACGCCGAAATTACGAAGGCGATCCAGGCCATGGCCACCCGGCTGACGGCCCTGTGCTCCGCCCCGCTGGGCGAGGCCTACAACGGTCCCGTACTGTTTGAAGGGGAAGCGTCGGCGCAGCTCCTGGCCCAAATGATGGGCGGCAACCTCGGCCCGGTGCGCTCTCCAGTCTCCGAGCCGGGACGTCCCGTAAACCTCCCGCCCTCGGAGCTCGAAGGCCGGATTGGCGCGCGGGTCATGCCGGAATTTTTGGATGTCACCGACGATCCCTTCGCCAAGGACGCCAAGGGACGCCCACTGTTCGGCTCCTACGAAATCGACATGGAAGGCGTGGTGCCGCAGGCGCTGCCGATTGTCAGCCAAGGCACACTCAAGAACATGCTGCTGACCCGGCAGCCGGTTCGCGGCTTCGAGGGCTCGAACGGCCGGGCCCGCCTGCCTGGATCGTTCGGGGCCAATGCCCCGCTGCCGAGCAACTTGCTCGTGAAGGCCAAGGACACCGTAGCCCTGGCCGCGCTGAAGACGAAGCTGATCGATACGATCAAGCAGCGGAACAAGCCCTACGGCATCATCGTCCGGAAGATCGACTTCCCCAGTTCCGCCAGCGTCGGCGAGTTCCGTCGCTTGGCGGCCTCCCTGCAAGCAGGGGGCGGCACCCGGCCGATCTCGTTGCCCTTAGCCGTTTACCGGGTCTATCCGGACGGCCGCGAAGAGCTCGTTCGCGGGATGCGTTTCCGTGGGTTGACGGTGCGGGCGCTACGCGACATCCTGGCCGCGAGCAGCGAAACCCACACGTTTGACCTGTTGGTCAACAACGTGCCGCTGGCGCTGATGGGAGCCGGGGGATTCGTCACCGGCATGACCGTCGTGGCCCCCTCGCTGCTTTTCGACGAGATCGATATGGACCGGCCGCAAGAGGAACGTCCCAGTGCGCCCGTCGTGCCGCCGCCGCCAATCGAAAGCGCGGGTTAGTTCGTCAGTATGGGTCTGCTGAGCCGTTCAATTTTCCGGGAGGTGTTGGCGGGCGCTGGACTCGGCACGCTGCTGTTCAGCTTCGTCCTCTTCCTGCAGCGGATGAGTTCCACCGTCGGCTATCTGTTCCTGCTCGTGATGCCCTTCACGCTCATGATGACGCTGCCCGTGGGCGTCCTGGTTGGGGTATTGATCGGCCTCAGCCGCATGTCGTCCGACGGCGAGATCATCGCGATGCGGGCGGCCGGGGTACCGGGGCGGAAGGTGCTGGGCCCGGTGATGGTCTTTGCGGTCATCGGCACGCTCTTGACGGCGGCTTGTTCGCTCTATCTGACGCCCTACTCCATCCGCGAGACCGTGCGGATCCTGAACCAGATCATCGCCGATCAGATGACCGCCGAGATCCAGCCGCGCGTCTTCGCCGAGCAGTTCCCGAACAAAACCATCTACATCGGCGACGTGATCTCCGGGCCAGTAACCCGTTGGCGGAACGTCTTCATCGCCGATATGACGCCGCCCGAGCAGCGGAAGCGGAGCACGCAGGAGGCGTCGGGAGAGGCGCCGCGCATCACAATCGCCAGCGAGGCGATTGCCGTGCCGGACTCGGCCAACAACCGGATCCGCCTGCGCTTGGTGGGCGGCAGCACCCACGAAGTCGGCAAAGAGGCCGGGCAGTACTTCAATACGGCGTTCCCCCTGATGGACCAATCGCTCGAAGCCCAGAAACCGGCGGAGAAGCAGGCCAGAGCCTACTCCGATATGGAGACCAATCTGTTGTTCGCCGAGGCGAAGCAGTCCCGCGAGGCCGATATCGAACTGCAGCGGCGGCTGTCGCTCCCTCCGGCCTGCATCCTGCTGGCCCTGGTCGGCATCCCGCTGGGCGTGTCTTCCCGGAAGGCGGGCAAGTCCGCGGCTTTCGTGCTGACGGTGTTCCTCGCCTTCCTGTACTTCATGGCCCAAGTGAGTCTGCTGGGGCTGGCCAAGCAGGGAACCTTAAGCCCCGCCATGGCGGCCTGGGCGCCGAACGCGCTGTTCGCCATCGTCGGCTTGGTCCTCCTCGTCCGGTTGGAGACGCCCGGCGACCGGGATTTGGTCGGCGCCATCCGCGGGTGGTTTCTTGAAACCTTCAGCGGACTCGCCGAGCGCTACCGGTCCAAGCGGGAACGCCTGGCCCGCCGGGCGCCACGCACGACGATCCGCCTGATGCCGCAGCTCATTGACACCTACGTGTTGAGCGAGTTTCTCTTCTACTTCTTCATCTGTCTCGTCAGCTTTGTGGTGTTAACCCAAGTCTTCACCTTCTTCGAGCTGTTGAGCGATGTAATCCGGCATCAAATTCCCATGGAAAAGGTGTTCCGCTATCACCTGTTCCTTGGGCCGAAGTTCATCTACGACTATTCGCCGGTCGCGGTTCTTGTCGGGGTGCTGATCACATTCAGCATCATGGCCAATCAGAACGAAGTGACGGCCTTCAAGGCTTCCGGGGTGAGTCTGTATCGGCTCTCGGCGCCGATCCTGCTGGCCGGAATCCTCTTGAGCAGCGCCCTATTCGCCTTCGACCACTATGTGGTGCCGGACGCGAACCTGATTCAGGACGGCATCCGGGCCGAGATCAAGGGCAAGGCCCCGCAAACCTACCTCCGACCGGATCGCAAATGGATTTACGGGCACGACTCGCGGATCTACTACTACAAGTACTTCGATCCGGCGGAAAAGGTCATGGTGGGCGTCCACGTTTATGAGCTTGACCCGAAGACCTTCCGCCTGGCGCGGCACATTTCCGCTGAACGGGCGCAGTGGCAACAGAGCATGTCCGCGTGGGTGTTTCAGAACGGCTGGGTGCGCGATATGCAGGATCTCCGCATCAAGCGATACGAGGAGTATCAGGTCCGTACCTTCCCCGAGATCGACGAGCAGCCGGACTACTTCCTGATTGAAGAGAAGCAGTACAAGCAGATGAACTTCCAGCAGTTGGACGACTACATCCAGGACCTGAAACAGAGCGGGTTCGATACCATCCGGCTGCAGGTGCAGTTCCACCGGAAGTTCTCCGTCCCGCTATTTGCGTTCATCCTGGCCGTGATCGCGGTGCCGTTCAGCTTCATGGGGGGACGGCGCGGCGCCATGGCCAGTGTCGGCGCCAGTTTCGGAATTGCCATCGCCTACCGCGCCTTCGACGAGCTGTTCGTACAGGTCGGAAACCTGAACCAACTCCCCGCACCCGTCGCCGCCTGGAGCCCGGATGCCATCTTTCTGCTCGCCGGGCTGTACATGATGACGCGGATGCGTTCTTAACGTCAGATCGACTTCAGGTACTCCACCAGCGCCCAGCGATCCGCTTCTGAAAGTGCCGGACCGACGACGCCTTTGCCACGCGGACCGTCCTCGAACCAGTGTCCCTGGTTGCTGTTGCCCGGCTCGGCGGGATCGAACCGGAACCCGCCGTCGATCGCCGTCGTCTCGTAACCGACCTTCACCGGATCAAACCGCTTCGAGCCGAGCCAGAACACCTTGGCCGGACGCTGCTGGCGGGAGGCAAGCAGCTCGTACAGCGTTGGTACAGAGCCATTGTGCAGATAGGGGCTGGAGGCCCAGACCCCATTCAGCGGACGCGCCTTATAGATCTCCTCGGCGCGAACGGCCGGGATGCTGCCGTCGCGGTAGCCCTGCCACATCAGCTTCTCTTCCGGCGTGAAGTTGGCTTGTTGGAAGAAGCGATCGCGGATCCCTTCGGTAACCAGCTTGAGTCCGGCCGCAGCCGAGACACGGCCCTGGCCGAGGTCCCCGGTTTCCGCGGTGCGGTTCTTGAACTCGATGGCTTGGTTGGGATCGGTGCCAACCATCGCCAGCGGGACATCCCGCAGGTCGAGGAAGCGCTTCCCGGTCGAGTTGGTGACCCAATAGACCGGCTTTTCGGCGCGCAGATCGGCCTTCAACTCCTCCATCGGCGGAAGATGGCAACCCTGACAGTGCTTCTTATACAGCGCCTCGCCCTGGGCCACCTTGGCCGCATCGAGCGCGGGAAACACGGACGGCCAGCGGGGGGAGCGCAAGCCGGTGTAGGGCTCGGCGCCGGACAGCAGATCCTCCATGGTCTTCAGACCGGGAAGGTTCACGCTGTTGGCGAACTCCTTGGCCTGCGGACCCGACAGCCGGGCGAGCGCGCGCACCCCCAACGCCTCGCCGATGTTCCGGACCAGCGGATCAGCAATCGAAGAGTTGTACTGCACCCAGGTGAACCACGAGGCGTCCCAAACCTGCGGGAACTTCACGGGCGCCTTGGCAACCGCGAAATTGGCGTCGATGCCCGTATCCGCCGCGAAGACCTGGTTGCCGATCCGGGTGAGCGCGTCCGTGCGGATGAAGCCGGCGTCATAAGGGTAGATGTTCGCTTTCTCCGTGGCCGCCACCTCCGCCTTCGCGCGGGTGAGGAACCGTTCCACCGCTTGCTTCAATTCAACCTTTTGCGCTTCCGGCGCGTTCGCGCCCAGCACCCGCTCTTCGAAGGCTCGGTATCGCCACGGGATGAGATCCGTGAGGATCAACGCTACGCCCATGGCCTTCTGGAACTGGGTGACCTGAATCATCGCGGGGCCTCCCTCCACACGCACCGAATAATTTCCGTAGCGGAGCTCGCCCGTGTGGCAGGCCGCGCAGGTCAGGCCAACCACCGGATACCTCTGGCCGGTGTCCGGATCGGCAAAATCCTCCTGGCGGGCGAAGCCGACGGGAAGAGCGTCGGGATTCCACTTTGCATCGGCAGGGCTCGAAAGAAAGCCGAAGCGGCCGAGATACTCAGGCTTGGCAAAAAGCTCACAGCCCATTGGAGACAGGCAAGGCTGTTCGAGCGCCAGCAGCCAGCGATAGGGAACGAGACGGGTGCCCTGCGCCGTGTGGTGGAATTCCAGGCGCTGCGCGTCGGACCAGCCCTGGTCGAGAAGTACGATTTCGCCCGGCGGTTGATAGGCAGGCACATGGACACGGAGCTTAGCCAGACGCGGGTACACCAGCACCCCTCCCACGAGCAGGAGCAGCGCAATTCCCCACAGCACGATCTTCTTCATCCTTGGAATAATCCTCTTAGAAGAGGGCGCAGGTCAATAGCTATTTCGATCGTAAAATCTTTTCGAGGCCACTCACTCCTCCCGCACGCTGGAAACCGGGGATGAAGAGGCGCTTGGCCAGCTCCGCATCCGGCAGGTCGCCCAGAGGCTCCGCCGGGGCAAACTGAACCGGCACCGGGGCCAGGGCGGCCGCGGCCAGACACCAGAGGGCCGCGCGTTTGCCACAAACGAGGCGGAGTTTCGTGGGTTGCGCGGAGTGAGCGTAGAAGAGCGCGGTGAGGATGTCCTGGACGCGCTCGGCATCATCCGAGCGGCGAAAGGTGAGAAAGTCGCCGCGCACAGAACCGCGCTCCGCGGTGGCCGCCCCGGTCTGGAAGATGTCCACACGAAGAGTGCCGCCGGCCGGGGCGAGCGTTTTCAGTTCGCCGTCGGGGTCCACCACGACAGTTGCGCCGGGCTTCCCGCGCGTCGGAACCCGGTCGCTCCCGGCGCGGCCTTCGAGCAGCAGATACTCGCCGGAGACGAAGGTACGCACCTGTTTCGGCCAGGAGACGCCGAGGATCTGCTCAAACACGCGGCGTTGCTCCGCGGCCGGGCGGGCGGCTGCCTGCTCATTGGACATGCGCTGCCACTGGGAGAAGATCTCCTTGTGGCCGGCTACGCCGCCTTCCGGTTTGATGGCGCCCACCAGAAGGCTCTCCAGTTTGGCGGGGAGGATGGCTTTTTCCCGGGGCGCGGCGGACAGCCGGAACGGGCGGCGCCAGACACGGGCCAGGTAGGCATAAACCGCCTCCCGGCTCTGCTGGTTGTAGTTATGACCAGCGTCGATATGGCGATGCCAGAGGCGTCCCGCCTGTCCGTATAACTCGTAAATCGCGCGAATAGCTGGAAACTCCTCGGTCGGCGAGAGCTTGGTCCAGTCGCCGGTGGCCGACAGCAACAGCATCGGCCGCGGCGCCATCATCGCGGCGATCTCGACGTTGTTGGTACCAATCCGCAAGGCGGGCGACATCTCGCAGGCGTCGTCGCCCTGAAAGGTGGCGGAGACCATATTGACGGGAATCGCGACCTGGATGCGAGGATCGACCGCGGCGAGAAGAAACGTCTGGGTCCCGCCGCCCGAGGCGCCCGTCATGCCGATCCGGCGGGGGTCCACCTCCGGGAGCGATTCGAGCACGTCGACAGCGCGCAGCGAGTTCCATAAGTGCAGGCCAAGCGAGCCGAAAGACCAGAGCTGCTCCGAGGCGCTGTCGCCTAGGTCGTGCTTCAACTGGCGGGTGTCGTTGTAGCCGATCATGTCGTAAGCGAAGGCGATGTACCCCTGCTGGGCGAGGTTGGCGGCGAGCGCCGGAACCGAATAGTCCGGCGCGTTATGGATGCGCCCATTCTTCCAGTGGCCATGGGCGATCAGCATGGCCGGAGCGCGGCCGCGCTGCTGCTTCGGCAGGTAGAGGTTACCCGCCACGAAGAACCCGGGCAGCGGCTCAAAAACCACCTTCTCCCAGAAGTAGCCGCCGGCATCGACACGGCCGGTTCGTTTGACGCCCAAGGGCGTCTTTGGAGGCAGGGGCAGCATCCCCGCTGATGCCAGGATCTGCCGTTGGATCACCGCCTTGTGGGCTTCCCACTCGGCCAGCGAGGCGAACTGGCGCAGCGGAAAATGAGTTTTGGTGTGGGGGGCTTCCCGATTGCGGCGGTCGCCGAAGTCTTCCGCCGACGCCAGCGGCGCGCCCATCGTCAGAATCGCCAGGGCAAAAGAAAATATTTTCATGACCGCTGCGTTTTAGACACGCGGCGGAACGTTTGGGTTACGCGATCGGTTCCCGGATAACAGCGCTATGAACGTCCGTCAACCGGCGGTCAAGCCTTCGGCGGCAGCAGGCCGGCCGAAGCCAGGATCTGCCGCTGGATCCCTGGCTGATGGGCCTCCCACTCCGCCAGCGAGGCGGACCGGCGCAACTCGAAATGGGTCTTGGTATGAGGGGCTTCCTAATTGCGGCGGTCGCCAAAGTTTTCAGCCGTCGCCAGCCGCCCGCCCATCGTGAGGAGCCAAAGGGCAAAAGAAAGTTTTCTCATGACCGCTGCGTTTTAGACACGCGGCCGAACGTTTACGCTACGCGATGAGTTCCCGGATCACAGCGCTATGAACATCCGTCAACCGGCGGTCAAGCCTGCGTCGGCAACAGGCCGGCCGAATCCAGGATCTGCGGCTGGATCCCTGGCTGTTGGGCCTCCCACTCCGCCAGCGAGGCGAACCGGCGCAACTCGAAATGGGTCTTGGTGTGCGGGGCTTCCTGATCGCGGCGGTCGCCAAAGTTTTCAGCCGTCGCCAGCCGCCCGCCCATCGTGAGGAGCCAAAGGGCAAAAGAAAGGTTTTCTATGACCGCTGCGTTTTGGACCCGCGGCGGAACGTTTGGGTTACGCGATCAATTCCCGGATCACCGCGCCATGCACATCCGTCAACCGGCGATCGATCCCGTTGTTGCGATAGGTCAGACGCTGGTGATCGATGCCGAGCATATGAAGCATCGTGGCATGGAGGTCGTAGCAATAGATGGGCTTTTCGATCGCCTTGTACGACCACTCATCCGTGGCGCCATAGCTGACGCCACCGCGGAACCCACCACCGGCCAGCCAGGAGGTGAAACCGGCGGGATTATGATCGCGGCCGAGGCTGCCCTGGCTGCAAGGCATCCGGCCGAACTCGGTGGTCCAGTGAACGATCGTGTCGTCGAGCAAGCCTCGCGACTTCAGATCGCGCAACAGACCCGCGACGGGTTTATCGAGCGACTTGCCCAGTTCGCCATGGTCGGCGGGGAAAGCCGTTGTCGGCGCCACTCCAAATCTGGACAAAGCGGACGCCCCGCTCGACCAGGCGCCGTGCGACCAGGCAGCGTTCGCCCATCTCCGCCGTCGCGGCATCGTCGAGACCGTATAGCTTTTTCGTGGCGGGAGACTCGCCGTGGATGGCCAGGACCTCCGGCGCGCTGAGCTGCAGCCGGGCAGCCATTTTGTAGGAAGCGATCCGGGCTTCGAGTCGCGAGTCGCCGGCGTGAGTTTGCAGATGCTGCTGGTTCACTTGGTCGAGCAGCGCCAGCCCCTCCCGTTCACTGGCACCGGTAATGTATCCGGAGTTCGCGGGCGCTTCCAGGTCATAAATCGGGTGGGGCGTTCCGACGCGAACCGTGGTGGCTTGGTGAGCCGCCGGCAGGAACCCCGACGACCAGTTGCCTGGACCGTTCGGCGGCACGCCGCGATGATCCGGCAGCACGATAAACTTCGGCAGGTTGTCGTTCAGGGTGCCGAGCGCGTAGGAAAGCCATGAACCTGCGCTGGGAAACCCCGGCAGGATGAACCCGGTGTTCTGCATGAAGGTCGCCGGACCATGAATATTCGACTTCGACTGGAGGGAGTGGACGAAGGCGATGTCGTCAACGCACTGCGCAATCTCCGGAAACAGATCGCTCACCCACTTCCCCGACTGGCCATACTGTTTCCAGGCCCACGGACTGGGCATCACCACCCCGGGATTACTTTGAAACAGTTCCACCTTCTCGCCCGGGTCCCATGGCTGGCCGGCCTTCTCAATGAGCCGCGGCTTGTAATCGAAGCTGTCGCATTGGCTCGCGGCGCCGGACAGGAAAATCTGAATCACCCGCTTGGCGCGAGGGGCATGGTGAGGCGCACCGCTCTCCTGCCCTAGCATCTGGGCCAGGGCCAATCCACCGAACGAACCCAGGAGATCTCTACGGCGCATGGTGTTCCTCAGTCTACAAATAGAAACTCATTCGTGTTCAGCAGGACGCGAGCGAGATTGGCTAGGCCATGGCGAGCGCCATAGTTCGCCTCCGCTTGCGAAAGGCCGCGGCCCAGGACTAACCGCCCGAGGCGGTTCCCGTCGCCCGACGCGCGAGCCGCGACATGCTCCGCCATGCGCACCATGAAGCGGTTGTTCCACATCGCCAAAGCCTGGATGGCCGTGAGAGTCATTGTCCGTTTCGGCGTCAGCAGCGACGGGTCCGGACAATCGAGCCGCTCCATGAACGGGTCCGGGGCGCTGCGGACAAGGAACCGATAGATGCTGCGGCGGTAGGCGCCGGGCGCATCGGGATCAAAAGCGGCATAGTCGTAGACGGGCGAATGGTCGTCTTTGAAGCCGAACTGGCGAACCGAAGGGCCGCCCATGGTCAGATCGAGCTTTCCGGCCGCGAGGAGCGTCGCGTCGCGTACGCATTCCGCGTCGAGCCGCACCCGGTTCATCCGCCAGAGCAGACGATTGTCGGCATCGAGCTTGGCAGGTTCGTCGCGGTGAGCGGACCTTTGCCGGTAGGTCTCACTGAGGACCAGGAGCCGGTGCAATTGTTTGAGCGAGCCCTTGGCTTCGTCGCGGAACCAGACGGCGAGCCAGTCGAGAAGCTCGGGATGGGACGGCGGGGCGCCCATACGGCCGAAGTCACTGGGGGTATCGACCAACCCGGCGCCGAAGTGGTAATGCCAGACGCGATTGACGATCGACCGCCAAGTGAGCATGTTGTCAGAGCCGGCGATCCAATCGGCGAGCGCGGCGCGGCGTTGGCCCTCTTCCTCGGTATTCGGGAAATTCGCGTCGAGGCCGGGCACGCAACGCAGCGCGCCTGGGGTAGCCAGTTTGCCGGGACTGCTTAGGCTGCCACGGTCCAGGATGTGGACGGGGCGAGGGGTGAGAGACGGACGGAAAGCGCCGGCGCGATTGAAGTAGGCCGCGCCGGAATAGACGAGCTGGGGCGCGGGAAGTGCGGCAAGGCGGGCGTCGAGAGCCGCCAACTCTTTCTGCCCGGCGGCGATGGCGGCGAAGGTTTCGGGGCCGACGATCGCGTCGACGAGTTTTTGTCGGGTAGCGCGGTCGGCCGTACGGCGGGTTTCAAGACGTTGCTTCTCTTGGGTCTCCGCCGGAGTTTTGGGGGCGCCGAGATGCGCGATCAGGAGGCTTGCGTCCTGGATGCGGATATCGAGCGCCGTAATGTCCGGGCTCGTGGCAAACTCGACCCGATCGAGGAGCGGCTGGATTCTCCGCTGGACGGCCAGTTTTTCCGTCAACAGAGTGCGACGGGCTTGGGAAATGGCCGGGTCGGCGTCAAAGGGACGGTCCGCGCGATCAATGCCGGCGAAGACGGACTGCAGCCGGTAGTAGTCCGCTTGTGGAATGGGGTCGAACTTGTGATCGTGACACCGGGCACAGTGGGCGGTGAGGCTGACAAAGGTGGACATGGTGGTGGCGACCATGTCGTCCCGGTCGAGCAGCCGGGTTAGGTTTTTATCGGTGGTCCCCTCCTTCAGCTCCTGGTGGCCGACGAAGTCCCAGGGGCCGGCGGCAAGGAAGCCGGTCAGGGCGAAGGCATGCGGATCGTCCCGATAGAGGACATCACCTGCCACTTGGCTCCGGACGAAGCGGGCGTACGGCATGTCTTCGTTAAATGCACGGATGACGGCGTCGCGGTATGGCCAGGCGTTGGGGCGGGGCTTGTCCTTGTCATAGCCATGAGAGTCGCCGTAATGGACCACGTCGAGCCAATGACGGGCCCAGCGTTCGCCGTACCGGGGCGAAGCCAGCAGACGATCCACCAAGGCTTCGTAGGCGCGAGGACTGGGGTCCGTGGCGAAGGCGTCGACCTCGTCTGGGGTAGGCGGCAGGCCGTGCAGGTCGAAGGTGACCCGGCGGATGAGAATGCGGCGGTCCGCCTCGGCCGACGGAGAGAGGCCGGCCTCGTTGAGCTTGGCGCGTATGAAGCCGTCAACCGAGCCCGGTCTGCGAGCGGGCAGCGGACGAAGCGACCACCAGGTGTTGGGTTCACCGGCGGAATCGTCCTTGGCCCCCTGTTCCACCCAGCGCCGGATGAGGGAAACCTGCTGCGCGGTCAGTGGCTTCCCGGCCTTGGGCATGCGGGGGCGCTCGCCAGTTACGGTTTCGAGCAGAAGACCTGAACGGGCGGCCTCGGCGAGGCTGGCGGCTGTTTCGGCGATAAAACCGCCGGACGGATTCCCGGCCTGATGACAGGCGACACAGCGCTGACTGAGCAGGGGTGCGATGTCTTTGCGGTAGCTCACCGGTTGCGCCGCCAGGGACGCGGAAAGCGCGACGAGAAGGAGACAAGCCTTGGTCACGGACACTAGGATATCAGGCGGCCTACAGCCGCTTTCCGTCGGGGCCCCAGCCACTGACACAGAAGTTGGAAGCTCTTGGGGACTGATAGCGGACCTGCTGCAGTTCGGGAGTAAGCAGCTTCCGATGCCCTTGGATCCGGGATTCGAGAGCAAAATCGAGGATGCCACTGGTGAGGAGCGACCGTTCAACGGGATAGGGGGAACGGCCCGTCACGAAAAGCTCCTCGATCTTCTCGACGAGGCAGCCAAAATGATGGTGCGGGCGACCGTCCTGGAGCTTCATCAGGGTTGCAATGGGTTCGTTTCGTCCTGCGATGTCGAGCGCGACGGTAAAGTCTTCGACGGCGCCGGTGAGAAGGAACGCAGCGCCAAGCAAACCGTCGGCGTACTCAATTACAAAGACTGAGGGCGAAGGGACAATCTTCTTGAGTTCGCCTGGTTTGCGGGTTTCACTCAGGGAGAGGGCGCGGTCGAAGAGGTTCTGGGCCCAGGGGGTCGTGGCGAGGAAGTTCCAGCAGGCCTCTCCTTCAAGGCATTGCACGCTTTTGACGCCGGATTCTCCGCCCGCGCGACGTTCGGTCATCGACTGGAGCGCCTCAAGGACGTGGAATCCGTAGATATCGAGACCGCTGTAAGAGATCGCGACCGCGTGGCGCTGCTTTTCTCCCCATGGCGCATCGATGCCGGGCTTCCGGAACGCTACCGGTACCGAGGAGCCGGCTAGCATAGGGAACTTCAGCTCTTTCGAGATGTCTACCATCCGCTTGGCTTGGCGGAAGCTCCATGAGAGATGCTTGTCATTAAATACGGGTACGGACCGGCCGGTCTGCCGGAAAACATCCGTGATCTTCAGGAACATCTCGAAGCGAGGATACAACTTCTGTTCTTTATCGTTAAAAGGATAGTCGCCATGCTCCCCGATCAGGATCACGCCGTCGACCGCGAGCTGGTTCCCACCTAGCGTCAGCGCTTCGGACACCGTGCGATAAATGGGCACGTTGAACTTCTTGGCGCGTTCCCGGCTCATGTCTTTGTCCGGCACTTGTTCAGTGAATAAGGAGACTAGGCGGGACTTGGGATACGGTGGGCGTTCGTCCTGGTTGAATCCCTCGAGGTACTTCCCCAGAATGACGTCCGCGTGGGACATGGGGCGGTACTCGGTCACAATCGCCGCGATGCGGCGGGGCGGATTTTGGGCTACCGCGGATGCGGCCGCACTGGCTAGGAATAGTCGTCGTTGCATAGGGGATAAAGCAAACGGCCCGTTCCGGGTCGGAAAGGGCCGTAAAGAAGAGAGTACCTATAGGGACTACGCTAGTGCTTGGCCGGTGCAGCGGCCGGAGGGGCTGCTGCTGGGGCGGCCGCTGCCGGAACATCTACCTTCCTAAGCCCGGTGGGGTAAACCCGTTCCCGGGAATTGAGGTCGATCAAACAGAAGCCCAACAGAATTCCAAGAAAGATCAGCGAGCTGACGAAAATGATGGAATTTAGGGGTTTGTCGTGCCGAAGGTGCATGAAGATCAGGGCGACGAGGGAGGCCTTGAAGGTGGCAATCAACATCGCGATGATGATGTTCACCGTCGAAGAGCCAAAGTCCACATAGGCCGCCCCGACTGTAATCCCGGTCAGAATCAACAACGCGATCAGCGTAAGCAGGTAGGGCAGAGGGGAGTGTGAGGCGTGGTGCGCTTGTTCGCTCATGTGAATCCTAGCTGACGAGATAGAGAAGGGGGAACAAATAAATCCAGATCAAGTCGACCAAATGCCAGTAGAGGCCGATCAGGTCGACCGGGGTGTAGTAGGCGCTCGAGAAATCGCCCCGGTTCGCCCGAACCATGATCCACGAGATGAGAATGATCCCGATCTGGGGAGGTCCACCCACGGCTGCCAGATTAAAGTACCGGCCGGGCAACAAGCCATCATGGAACTTGTGGGAATACTCGAAATATTTGATGACCAAAAAGGCGAACGCAAAGCCCAGGGTCAGACCCAAGTTCATCACGGTCTTCGATTTCTGGTCGGTCGAAGCGTAGTGGACCGCCATCACCATCGTGAAGGATGAACACAAAAGGAAGACCGTGTTTACGGCTCCGAGGACGCGGTCCAGGTGGTGATGGCCGGCGACCCAAGCTTCCGGGTAAACCCCCTGCATCAATCCAAAGCCAACAAACAAGCCACCAAACATTAGGATTTCGGTGGCCAGAAACAGCCACATCCCGATTTTCGAGGTGTCCAGCTGTTGTTCGGCGGTGGCGAAGTGATGCTGGCGGAACCTATGTTCCGCCACATCATGTGTAGTGTTGCTCAAGCGTTCCTCCCGTTCCCCACCGGGCGATAGTAATCGTAAGGGCCACCACCGACGGCTGGGATTTCATGGAAATTGTGCGTAATCGGAGGCGAGGAGGTCTGCCATTCCAAGGTGCGGCTGTGCCACGGATTGGCAGGCGCGTCCATCTTCTTGCGCAGCGATGCGAAGAGATAACCCGCCATGATCAGGAAGCCCAGGCCAAGGATCCAAGAACCCACGGTCGAAGCCTGATGGAGAGCCTGAAATTCAGGCAAGTAGTTGTAGTAGCGACGCGGCATTCCGCGGCTGCCGAGGACGAACTGCGGCAGGAAGGTGGCGTTGAAGCCAATGAACACCAGGGCGCACGCAACGCGGGCAGCGGGCTCGCTGTACATACGGCCAAACATCTTCGGCCACCAGTAGTGCAGACCACCCAAGAACGCGATCACCGTCGAGCCCATCATGACGTAGTGGAAGTGAGCAACCACGAAGTAGGTGTCATGCAGGTGGATGTCCACGGAGACGGCGCCCAGGAAGATACCCGTCAACCCACCGATTCCAAACAGCAACAGGAAGCTGAGGGCATAAAGCATCGGCGCGTTGAAGGCAACCGATCCTTTATACATGGTCACAATCCAGTTGAAGGTCTTGATGGCGGAAGGCACGGCCACGAAGAAGGTGATGAAGGAGAAAATCGCCGAAGCCAGCTGAGACTGGCCGGACGTGAACATGTGGTGGCCCCAAACGATGAACGACACCAGCGCGATCGCGACCGACGAGAAGGCGATAGCGCGGTACCCGAAGATCGTCTTCTGGGAGAACGTCGGGATGATCTCCGAGATAATCGCCATACCCGGCAAAATCATGATGTACACGGCAGGATGAGAGTAGAACCAGAAGAAGTGCTGGAAGAGCACCGGATCTCCACCGAGTTTCGGATCGAAAATACCGATGCCGAAAGTCCGCTCCATGATGAGGAGCAACAGGGTGATGGCCAGCACGGGCGTGGCGAGGACTTGAATAAGAGCCGTAGCGTAGATGCCCCAGCAGAATAACGGCATATCAAACCAGCCCATTCCCGGCGCCCGCAACTTGTGGATTGTAGCCACGAAATTGACACCCGTCAGAATCGAACTGAAGCCCAGTACGAAGGCAGCAAACGTCATCAGAGCCACACTTCCGTCCGTGGTAGTCGAGTACGGAGTGTAGAAGGTCCAGCCGGTGTCGACGCCGCCAGTCACCATCGCCGCCACCGCGATAAAGGCGCCGGCCATATAGATGTACCAGCTGAACAGGTTGAGTTTTGGGAACGCTACGTCTTTTGCGCCAAGCATCAGCGGCAAGACGAAGTTGGCGAGCGCCGCGGGGACGGACGGGATGATGAACAAAAACACCATGATCGCGCCGTGCAGAGTGAAGACCTTATTGTATGTTTCCGCGCTCATGATGGTTTCCTTCGGCGTGAGCAATTCCAGCCGAATCATCATGGCGAAGACCCCGCCAAGGAAGAACATAAAGAGAATCGACCAGAGGTACATAACGCCAATGCGTTTGTGATCGACTGTGGTCAGCCAGGATTTCAGGCCTTTGCCGTCGTGTAAATAATCCACATCATGGTGATCGGCGTGGCCGCTGATGTGTGGTGTTGTGATGATGTCAGCCATGTGAAACCCCCTTGTTTTATTTCAGTTCCTTGATGTACGCAATGATACCGCGCATCTCGGGGATTCGGAGCAATCCCTGGAAGGTTGGCATCACAGGCTCGTAGCCAGCCACAATCTTGGCCTGCGGGTTGTTGATCGATTCGGTGATGTAGTTGTCGTCCACGGTGATCGAAGTGCCATCGGTGAACTTCTCCACGCGGCCATAGAGTCCCTTGAACGACGGACCCGTGTTCTTGCTGCCGTCGATGCTGTGACACGAATTGCAGCCCTTGTTCTCGTACACTAGTTTCCCAACCTCCACGGGAGGCATAGTTTTCAGCTCCTCGTCGCCCTCGACCAGCCACTTCTCGTAGACCTCCGGCGAATCTACGTAGAGATTTGCCATCATGTCCGAGTGTGACTTTCCACAGTACTCAGCGCAGAAAACCTGATGCTTTCCAGCCACCGTCGGCGTGAAGGTCAGATCGACAAAGCGACCCGGGATCACGTCCGTTTTCTGCCGCATCGACGGGATGTAGAAATCGTGGAGAACGTCCTCGCTCGTCAAGATCAATTTAACGGGACGATTTACCGGAACATGAAGATTTCCGATCGTGCGGGTACCGTCGGGATATTCAAACGCCCACAGCCATTTTTTCGCCGTGACGTGGATTTCGATCGCGTCGTTTGGCGCCACGCTAGCGCGGACGTAGTCGTTGAAGCCCCAGAAGAAAATGCCCATCACGATGATGAGGGGAATGATGCTCCAGAGCAACTCCAACGCCAGATTGTGAGAGATGTTTGGCGTCAATACACCTTCTTTGCGCCGCCGGTATTTCCAGGCGAAATACACGGTCAAAAAGACGATTAATGCGAAGAAGAAAACGCTGAGCCACACGAGAAACATGTACAGCACGTCGACATCGTTAGCGTACGCGCTTCCCTGTGGTCCAAGCATCCAATGCCTGATGGAATCCATATTGCCTTCCTTATGATGAAACCGGCCCCGGAGGGGGCAACTGCTTAAAATTTTCTCGTTCCTTGCGCCAGAAACGCATGAGCGAAGCGCCCAGAATGAACACCGTTAGGGCACCGCCCCCGCGCATGATGTTCCGAGCGGTCATGACATAGCTTTTCGAATTTGGATCGTACTGGAAGCAGTACAGAAGAAGGTGCTCCCCCGTAGACCGCATTTTCCCGTCGCGCGCCTCGGTCAGCCCCATGCGTAAGTCAAAGGCTTTGTACTTGATACCGTATAGATACCTGGCAATCTTCCCGTCGGGCGTCAACAAGATCAGCGAGGCGCTGTGGGCATACTGCTGACGATCCTTATCCCAGCGGTAGTGAAAGCCCGCTTGTTCCGCCAATTTCTTAGCGTTGTCATTATAGTCAGAGAGGAAGTGCCATCCCGGTGCGGGCCGCTCGAAACTTAGGAGTTGGGCCTGCTTCTTGCTGGCAGCCAGAGCGTACATCTCTCGGGGATCGATGGAAATCGTGACGATCTCATACTCATTCCCTGGAGTCCATGGCAACTCCCGGATACTCGAGGTGAGTCCGTTCATGACCAAGCTACACAACATCGGACAAGAATAGTAAACGAAGTTGAGGACAACCGGACGACCTTGATTGAAGTACTTCGCGAGGGGAACAGGTCGGCCATTCTCAGCTATAAATTCGAGCCCGCTGTCGAGCACAGTACCCAACCGCTCCTCAACACCAACGCCATCGAATTCCTGTGGAATCGAAGAGTTACCCTGCAAACTTGCGAGAATGAGGAGTGCGGCGCTGAGGATACGGAAAAGCATGTTTGTCAAGACTGCAGATCTACTTGGCTGGTGCGGGAACCGCTGGAGCGGCAGCTGCCGCGGCATCTTCTGGCTTTTTGACAGGATAAGGATTCACGGGGAATCGCCACTTCGCCCCTGGAGCTGACTCTTCAACAATCAGAGCCATCGCCTTATCAATCGGGAGCCGAACTGCGCCGGTCGCCTTATCGATGGTGGCGTAGGTGTTCAGCTGTTTAGCCTCGCGGGCCTGGAGTTCGACATAGTCTTTCGAAACCGGCTCAAGCTGCAAGCGTTCCACCTCCGCATCCCGGAAGCTATTGTAGTAGATGGCGCAGCCGATGCAGACCGCTACAATAAAACCGACAATGGCCACGGTGACCACGACGACGGGCACGGTTTGGACTTCGGTGCGGTCAAATCCAAGCTCTGCGATCTCATCTGGCGTAAGATTTTTGGGAGTGTTAGACATTCTGGAACTCCAATCCTTTTTCGAGACGTGGGTCGCCGACGGCAACAATCGGTGCCGACTTCAGCCGCCACCAGAAGCCGAGGGCTAGCGTACTCATTACGGCGACGAAGCAAGCGGCGTCCATCCAGTGAGGGGCCACGCCTGCTTTTGAGAAGTTCGGCATCACCAACCAATAGATGTCGACATAATGCATGCAGAGAATCCACACGGTCACAAAGCGAAGCACGTTCAGACTGCGCTTGCTGGCGCGCGCTAACAACACCAAAAACGTCGCAGCGAAGTGGCCAAACAAAAGGATTCCGCTAACGGTCTCCCACGAGCCGGTCCGACGAACCATGAAGAAGATCGTCTCTTCCGGTAGGTTGGCGTACCAGATTAACATGTATTGAGAAAAGGCGACGTAAGCCCAGAAAACCGTCAAGGCGAACATCCACTTGCCCATGTCGTGATAGTGCTCAATAGTCACTGAGTTGGCGAGGATGCCATGAGCCCGGAAACGAAGAAGGGTAAAGGTGAGGATGGCGAAGAACGCCCACATGCCGCCAGCGAGGCAATAGACGCCGAAAATGGTTGAATACCAGTGGGGTTGCAGCGACATAACCCAGTCAACGCTCGCAAGGGAAGCGGAGAGGAAGAACAAGAGCATGCCAGGCGCCGAGATACGCTCGCTCTTGAATGTCAGGTTTAAATCCTTCGATTTATCCTGAGCGCGCGACCAGCTGGAAAGCCGCCAAGCCCAGAAGGACCAGATGGCAAAATAGATCACCGCGCGGATATAGAAAGCAGTGGGATTCAGGTACGCTTCTTTCTTTTTAAGAAGCGCATCGGTCTCCATGATTCCGGGGTGAGACCACTCATATAGTTCGTGCAACCCGAAA
>LNFE01000235.1 GCA_001464575.1 Acidobacteria bacterium Ga0077553
CGGCGTTTGAAGCCGAACTACCCGGACTACGCAAGGACGACGGAGTGCGTGGAGCTGCTGGCAACCCAAGCCATCCTATTGGCCTTGATCCTACGGGCTGGGCGGCGGACACCACTCCCGCTGCTGGGCGCGGGCGTACTTTACTTGTCGGTGAGCGTTTACGTGGGCAGCGGCCTCGCCGGGTATCCGCGGTTTCTCATCTGGCAGTTTTGGGACGAGTCCCCCGACGTGATGCTGGTGGCCGCAGGGACCGGTGTAGCGCTGGCGGGATGGGGGGTTCTACGACTGGAACACAGATGAAGCAGACGCCTATCGTTCGCAGCAGAGTTGCTCCGCTTCGTTGCTGCGAATGGGCAGGGCCATAGCCGAAGGATACGCGCAATTTCTTCGATCGGCTGCCCGTAACCTGCAAGAGCCGGCGAGCGAAAGAGATGGCATGCCGTACGTAAGCCGTCGACAGGCGGTGCTGTTAATGGGAGCGCCAATGATTCCGGGCACGATTTGGGGGGCAGATTCAATTCACGCCACGTTTGTCGCCGACGCGCGGTCAGCGGATGGTCCGCGGGCAAAGCGAGAGGATCGCTACCGGATCGAGTCCGTGCAGGTGATCCGGGGAGCGGTTGCCTCGCCGCCGGCGCCGGGATGGTCGATGACCCGATGGGAGTCCGACGCACCGTGGGAGGCCAAGGGTGCTATCGTCTACCGGGGCGCGACCGCGCCCTTGCAATACACCAGTCCGGCGCAGGTTGCGGCCTTGGCGCGGTCGCGGCAGGAATTTCCGGCGGGAAGCGGTTCGGTGCGGGCCGTGCTGATTCCGATCCGGAAGTCGGCAGCGTGGTGGGCGCTGCCGGCGGAGGAACGAATGGGCTACTTCGCGCGCCGGCAGGGGCGGGCGGGGCATACCCAGATTGGCGAGCCCTACATTGACCGGGTGTTCCGGCGGCTCTACCACGCCCCAAGCCAAGGCACCGGCGGCGAGTACGATTTCCTCACCTACTTTGAATTCCGGGACGAGGACGAAGCAGTATTCCGGAAACTGTTGGAGAAGTTGCGCGACCCCGAACTGAATCCCGAGTGGGGATTCGTCGATCGGGAGTGGGAGATCTGGACGCGGCTAGCGAATCGGGAAGTCCGGTGAATCGGTTCGAACCGTGGCCAGGATCTTTTCCATCCGGGCGACCACCTCGGGATTCTGCTTGGCCACGTCGTTGGCTTCGTTTAGGTCCTTACTCAGGTCGTAGAGTGCCGGCTTCACGTACTTCCAGTCGCCGACGCGAAGGGCCTGTTTGAAGCCGCCTTCGTGGAACTCCCAATAGAAGAAATCGTGAACCTTGGCCTTGCCGCCGGTCAGGGCCGGCAGGATCGAGAGGCCGTCGGTATCCTTGGGCACCGGCTGGTTGGTGATCTCGCCGAAGGTGGCCATCATGTCCCAGAAGGCAAAGGGATGGCCGGAAACCTGGGCGGGCTTGATCTTGGCGGGCCACCGAGCGAGGAAGGGTACGCGGATGCCGCCGTCCGTGAGGCTGCGCTTATAACCACGAAGCGGGCCGGAGGATTGGAAGTACTCGGGATCGTGGCCGCCTTCTTTGTGCGGGCCGTTGTCCGAGGTGAACATGACGAGGGTGTTGTCGTCGAGGCCGAGAGCTTTAAGCTTTTCAAAGATGCGGCCGATGTCCCGGTCGAGGCGGGTGATGGTGGCGGCGAACTTTCGCTCGAGGGGCGGCCAAGGTTCGGCCGAGTACGGCGCGTCCTCGGGGATCTCGATCCCGTCGCCGGTGTCGCGGCCGAGCTCGTTGTTGGCGTGGGGGATGGTGGAGGCGAAGTAGAGGAAGAAGGGCTTCGCTTGATTCGCGTCGAGGAATTTCAGGGCGCGATCGAGGAACAGGTCCGGCGCGTACTGACGCTTTTTGCCGCCCCAGTTACCGGCAAGTTCGATAGCGTGGTCGCCGTCGAGCAGCATGCCGGGATAGTACAGATGAGCTTGCATTTGGCTGAAGAAGCCGAACCAGGAATCCCAGCCTTTCTTCGTCGGATAGCCGGGGTAGCCAACTCCGCCGAGGGCCCATTTGCCAAACATGCCGGTGGAGTAGCCGGCCTTCTTGAACAACTCCGGTAGCACGAAATCATCTGTTCGTAGCAACGTTTCGTTTTTCCCGTTGCCCCGGATGCGAGTGTGGCCAGTGTGATAGCCCGTCATGAACGCAGAGCGGGAGGGCGCACAAACGGTGCAGCCGGCGTAAGCCTGCGTGAAGCGGATGCCCTCTGCCGCCATGCGGTCGAGATTAGGGGTCTTGATGCGCTTCTGGCCGTAGCAGCCGAGGTCGCCGTAGCCCAGGTCGTCCGCCATGATGAAGACCACATTGGGCGGGCGCTGCTGAGCGCGGGCCAGATTGGCAGCGGCGAGCGTACCGAGGAAGTGGCGGCGGTTGAGCAGCGGTGGAGTCATGCGGATTGCAATATCATACCGGACGAGGGGCGGGATGCCAGGCGATCCAAGAACCCTGAAGACGATTCTTGAAAACAGGCCAGACTCCTATTCGTCCAATCGGGAGTTGGCGGAGATGGAGAAGGCTCACGGAGCGGAGGTGCGGGCAGAAGTAGTGAGTCTGTTCGATCACCTGACGAATTTTGGGATGAGTCCTTGGGGGCTCGATGAGGCCGCGCGGCAGATGCACGCCGCAGCCTCAGAAGGCTACCCATGGTTGGCGAAAGAGTCGCGCAATCGGCTCACCCATGCCTTCTTCGCGAACTGGAAGTAGAGGAATTGGCCGGGGTTCAGTACACTATGGCCCATGCTTGATTGGTCGATCATCGCGGTCTATTTCGTGATTGTGTTCGGGATTGGCTTCTACCATTCGCTCAAGGAGCGCAATACGACCGGCTACTTTCTAGCCGGCGGCAACGTGGGATGGTTCGCGGTGGGGGCGTCGCTGTTTGCGACCAATATTTCGAGCGAACACTTTATCGGCCTGGCGGGCAGTGGGGCGTCGACCGGATTGGCGGTAGGGTGCTACGAGTGGTCGGCCGCGGTCTGCCTGCTCCTGTTGGGCTGGATTTTCGTGCCGCATTACCTGCAGAGCCAAGTGTTCACCATGCCGGAGTTCCTGGAGAAGCGGTTCTCACCGGGATGCCGCTGGTACCTGACCGGCGTTTCGCTCTTCGCCTACGTCTTCACCAAGATCTCGGTGAGCCTGTTCGCGGGCGGCATTCTGATTCGGGAGATTCTCGGCTGGGACTACATGACATCGGCCATTTTGCTGGTGGTGGCGACCGGGGTCTACACGATATTTGGTGGCCTGGCGGCGGTGATCTACACGGACGTTTTTCAGGCCGTGCTGCTCGTAGCGGGGGCGATTGTTTTGACCGTGATCGGGCTGAACGAGGTAGGCGGGTTTGAGGCGCTTCGCAGTTCCCTGCCCCCGGACTTTTTCCACATGGTGAAGCCGGCCAGCGACCCGGCGTACCCATGGGTAGGGACGATCTTCGGAACGCTGATTCTGGGTACATGGTATTGGTGCACGGATCAGGTGATCGTGCAGAAAACGCTAGCGGCGCGGAACCTGCAGCAGGCGCGGTACGGGACGCTATTCTGCGCGGCACTGAAGATCCTGCCCGTGTTTATCCTGGTGCTGCCGGGCCTGATCGCCAAGGCGCTGTGGCCGACCGAGGTGACGGGCGACAATGCCTACCCGCTCATGGTGATGCGGCTGCTGCCCCCCGGCGTGAAAGGACTAATGGTCGCGGCGCTGCTGGCCGCTTTGATGAGTTCCCTATCTAGCGTGTTCAACTCGTGCTCCACGCTGCTCACGATGGACATCTACAAGAAGTGGCGTCCGGAGGCGACCGAACGCCAACTCGTGAACTTCGGCCGGTACTCCACCGGGGTGATCGTGGTGCTCTCCGTCGTGTGGATCCCGTTCATCCGCAACCTGAATGATCAGGTCTATCAGTATCTGCAGAGCGTGCAAGCCTACGTGGGCGCGCCGATTGCGGCCACGTTCCTGACGGGCATTCTGTGGAAGGGAGCCACGCCGCGAGCCGCGATAACAACGCTGATTGTGGGCGGGGTAATCGGCGGGGGGCGGTTTCTGCTGGACGTAATGCGCAACGCCTTCAAGATGGATCTCGGGATGTTCAACGACGTGGTGGCCATCAGCTTCTTAAACTTCAGCGTCGGGGTGTTCGCGCTCTGCGTACTGTTGATGGTGGTGGTCTCGAAGCTGTCGACGGTGAAGACGGGCGTCGAAGAGTTGACGATGGCCTTCAGCCACATCCGGGGATCCCGGATGGAGGTGGCCGCCACGGTCGCCATCCTGCTGGCCGTCGGCAGCCTGTGGGTACATTTCGCTTGATAGAGTGGATGGCGCTATGAGCACTTTTTCCCGACGGAACTGGCTGGGCGCGGCCGGACTGACCACGCTGTTCCAAGAGAACCCGGCACTGGCGCAGAACGCGCCAATCGCTAAAAAAGACAACCTGAAGATTACGAAGCTCGAGACGATTCTCGTCAAACCCCGCTGGCTGTTTTTAAAGATTCATACCAACGCCGGGATCGTGGGTCTGGGCGAGCCGGTGGTCGAAGGGCGCGCATTGACTTGCGCGACGGCAATCAAGGAGATTGAGCCCTACCTGGTGGGCAAGGACCCGCGGGCGGTGACGCACCATTGGCAGGCGATCTACCGCCATGCGTTCTATCGCGGCGGCCCGGTGTTGACCTCGGCGCTGAGCGGCATCGACCAGGCTCTGTGGGACATCAAGGGCAAGGCCTTGGGCGTACCGGTGTACGAGTTGCTCGGCGGCCCCACGCGGAACCGGGTGCGGGTGTATGCGCACTCGCGGACCCCGGAATCGATGAAGGCGGACCTGAAGAAAGGCTTCACCGCGTTCAAGACCGGCCCCGCGAAAAGGCGTCCGGCGCGGTACATTGAAACTCCCGCGGAAGTGAAATACGCGATTGAGAAGTTCGCGGAGCTGCGGGAGACCGTGGGCGACAACGTCGACATTGGCGTCGACTTCCACGGGGCGATTTCGCCGGCGCACGCCAAGATGCTGATCAAGGGCATGGAGCCGTACAACCCCATGTTTATTGAAGAGCCCTGCCAGGCGCAGAACCACGACATCATGGCCGAAATTGCCCGCGGCACCCATCTACCGATTGCCACGGGCGAACGCGTCTTTACGAAATGGGGTTTCCGCGAGGTGCTCGAGAAAAAGGCCGCGACGATTCTGCAGCCCGACATGTGCCATGCGGGCGGCATCACCGAAGTGCGGCTGATTGCGGGTATGGCCGAGGCGTACTACGCGACGATCGCGCCGCACAATCCGCTGGGGCCAATCTCGCTGGCGGCCGGCGTGCATCTGGCGGCGTCGATCCCGAACTTCCTGATTCAGGAGCAGGTGAGCCTGGGCGAGGGATACATCAAGAAACCGTTCGTCGTGCGCGAGGGCTATCTGGAGTTGCCGACGGGTCCGGGGCTCGGCATTGAGCTCGACGAAAACGCGATGGCCGACAAGATCGGGCACGACTGGCGCAACCAGGAGAGCTACGACGCGGATGACGGCTCGGTGGTGGATTGGTAACCTAGTCGTTTCATGAACAAACAGCAAATCGTTTCCAGCATTCTCGAGATCGGCATTATCCCGATCATCCGGGTGAACTCCGAAGAGGCGGCGATCAAGTCGATCGAAGCCGTTTACGAAGGGGGCATTCGCTCGGCGGAGATCACGATGACGACGCCGGGGGCAATCCGGGCGCTCGAGAAGCTGGCGGATGCGTTTGGCGACAAGATGATTCTGGGCGCGGGGACGGTGCTCGATCCGGAGACCGCCCGCGCCACGATTCTCGCCGGAGCAAGATTCCTGGTGACGCCGGCGCTGAAGGTGGCGACCATTGAAATGGCGAGGCGGTACTCGACCGTCATTTGCCCCGGGGCGCTGACGCCCACCGAAATTTTGACGGCGTGGGAAGCCGGCGCTGACTTTGTGAAAGTGTTCCCGTGCTCGAACATGGGCGGGGCGAAGTACATCAAGGCCGTGAAAGCGCCGCTGCCGCAAGTGGAGATGATTCCGACCGGCGGCGTGAACCTGGACACGATCGCCGACTTCCTGAAGGCCGGGGCCTCGGCCGTGGCCGTCGGCAGCGAACTGATCGACAACGAGACCATCAAGGCCGGCAAGTATGAAGTGTTCACCGAGCGGGCCAAGCTGTTCCTGGCCGCGGTGAAAGCGGCGCGGAGCTAAGCAATGGCGATCAGCAAAGAGTTGCTGGAGATTCTGGTGTGTCCGCTTTGCAAGACCAGCTTGGACATGAAGGCGGATGGCAGCGGGCTGAAATGCGTGCAGTGCCGCCGGGTCTACCCGATTCGGGATGAGATTCCGGTGATGCTGATTGACGAAGCGAAAGTCGAAGATTGAACACCGTACTGGAGCAACTGCCCGAGGGCGCGAAGGTGGGAATCATCCGGCTGCGCTCGCTGGGCGACTGCGTATTGACGACCCCGGCGATTCACTTGTTGAAGAGCTTCCGGCCGGATTTGAAGATCGCCGTAGTGGTGGAAGACCGCTTCGCGGCGGTATTTCGCGGCAACCCGGACGTGGATGCCGTGTTCTCTCCGGCGCTGGGGGAGTTGACCATTTGGGGCCCGAAGCTAGTGATCAACTTCCATGGGGGATCGCGGAGCATCTGGCTAACGGCGTTGGCCCTCGCGGGACTGCGGGCGGGATTTCAACACTTCACGGCGCAGGCGGTTTATAACGTGAAGATGCCGCGAGCGCAGGAGGTTATGGGGGTGGAACGGCCGGTGCACACGGCGGAACATTTAGCATCCGGCATGTTTTATCTGGGGGTGCCGATGGCGGAGGTGCCGCGAGCGCGTTTGTTCGCGCGGCCGCGCTTCGTCGAGAAGCCCTACGCCGTCATTCATCCGGTGGCCTCGGCGGCCGACAAGAGTTGGAGTGCGGCAGGCTTCCGCGCGGTGGCGGAGCATTTGAGCGGGTTGGAGCCGGTATTCATCGGCGGGCCCGGGGATGACCTTTCGGCTTTTGCCGGCTTCCGAACGGTGGTGGGAGCGCCACTGGAAGAAACGATGACGCTGCTTGCAGGGGCGTCCTTGTTCGTGGGCAACGATAGCGGCCCGGCGCATATGGCGGCAGCGTTCGGGGTGAAGCAGGTGGTGATCTTCGGGCCCTCCGACGCCGTGACGTGGGCGCCATGGCGGGTGCGGGCGGAGGTGGTGAACGGGCGCGGGTCGATGGCCAACGTAACCGTGGACGAAGTGCTCGCGGCGGTGGACCGGCTATGAAGCGGATTCTGCAGTATGTGCGCCCGTATGCGGGGTCGCTGGTCGCCTCGGTGCTGCTGATGGCGCTCGCGGGCGGGGCGCAGGGCTTGATCGCCTATCTCATCCGGCCGATTTATGACCAAGTGCTGAGCCCGGGCGGCCCCGACGGCTATGTGACCGGCGTGATGCTGATTGTCATCGCGGCGTTCTTCGTACGCGGCGCCTCCGATTATTTCGGCAACTACCTCGTCAACCGCGTCGGCATTTCGGCGGTGACGGACTTGCGGCAAGCCGTGTTCGAACGGGTGCTGCGGCAGGACGCGCAGTTCTTTGAAACCACGTCGACCGGTCGGCTGATGTCCTCAATCATGAACGACATCGAGAAGATTCAGGTGGCGACGTCGCATATCCTGGCGGACTGGATGCGGCAGACGTTCGTCGCGTTGTCGCTGCTGTTCGTCATCTTCCAAACGTCGTGGAAGCTCGCGCTATTCAGCGTCACCGTGGTGCCAATCGTGATGCTGCCCACGGTGCAACTGGGACGGAAGATTCGCCGGTCGACGCGGAAGGCGCAGGACGATACGGCCGAGGTGAACCAGATTCTTCAGGAGACGCTGAGTGGCCATCATGTGGTGAAGTCATTCGGGGCCGAGGCGGTGGAATCGACGCGCTTCCGGGAGGCGGGCCGGCGGCTGCGGCGGAGCAATCTGAAGTATGTGATGCAACAGGCGATCGCCTCGCCGTTGATTGAGTTCATGGGCGCGGTGACGGTGATCGGGCTGCTGATCTACGCCCGGACGGAGATCCGGGCGGGGGCGATGACGGCGGGCGAATTCACGAGTTTCGTGATCGCGCTGCTGATGCTGTACGAACCGGTGAAGCGATTGGTGGGTATCCACAACATCTTCCAGCAAGCGTTGGGGGCTTCGCAGAAGGTGTTTGAGTATTTGGATCAGCCGTCCACGGTGGTGAGCGGGAAGCGGGACCTGCGCAAGTTTGAGCGGGAGATTGCTATAGAACATTTGACATTCCGCTATCCGACGAGCGAGGGTCCGGTGCTGGCGGATGTTTCTATCACCGTGAGGGCTGGGGAGATCGTCGCGTTAGTGGGGCCGAGCGGGGCGGGCAAGTCGACGTTGGCTTCGCTACTGCCGCGTTTCTACGACCCGGAGGCGGGAGCCATCCGGATGGACGGGGTGGACGTGCGGGAGTTGACGCTCGAATCGCTCAGAAAGCAGATCGGGATTGTGGCGCAGGATACGTTTTTGTTCAACGACACGGTGGCGAATAACCTGCGCTACGGGCGACCGGAGGCCAGTGAGGCGGAGGTGCGGGAGGCGGCACGCAATGCCTTGGCCCTCGAGTTTATCGAGCAGCTGCCGCAGGGCTTCGACACGATGATTGGGGAGCGGGGGACGCGGTTATCGGGCGGACAGCGGCAGCGGATTTCGATCGCGCGTGCATTGCTGAAGAACGCTCCGGTGCTGGTGCTGGACGAGGCGACTTCGCACTTGGACACCGAGAGCGAGGTGCTGGTGCAGGGGGCGCTGGGGAACCTGATGCAGGGGCGAACGGTGATCGTGATTGCGCACCGGTTATCGACGATCCGGCGGGCCGACAAGATCATTGTGCTCGAGAAGGGGCGGATCGTCGAGACCGGTTCGCACGAGGAGTTGGTGGGTGCTGGCGGAATGTACCAGCGGCTGCACGAGTTACAGTTCCTTGAACCGGAGCCCCCCGCTTCTGCATAATGGAAGGCTCATGACCATACGCAGTATGACGGGATTTGCACGGGTGAGGCGGCAGAGCCCGGACGGCGAGGCCGTGATCACCGTGAAGAGCGTGAACCATCGCGGATTGGATCTGCATTTTCAGATGCCCTCCGCGCTCGACCCCTACGAGACAGCGATGCGCGGACTCGTCCGCAAGCGCATGTCCCGCGGTCATATTGAGATCCGGGTGCAGTACCACCGGAACAAGGCGCAGGCGCCGCTGGCCCTAAATGTCGCCTTACTGGACACCTATCTCGATGCCTTCCGGCAAGCGGGCCACCGGCACTCCATTACTTCGGAGCCGGATTTGAACGCCGCGCTACGGGTGCCAGGAATGTTCGAGCCCACCGTGGAACAGGAGCCCGAACCGGAGTTCCAGGAGTTTCTGGTCGCCATGCTCGAAGAGGCCCTGACCGAACTGAACCTGGCGCGGGAGCGCGAAGGGGCGGAGACGGCAGCCGTGCTGGTGGAGCGGACGAAGTCGATTCGCGGCGCCGTCGCGACGGTGCGGGACATTCGAAGCCGCGCCCTGCCCGCCTTTCAGCAACGATTGCGCGAGCGGTTGGCGGAGTTGCTTGGCGGAGTCTCGATCGAACCGCAACGCTTGGTGCAAGAGGCGGCGATCCTGGCCGACAAGAGCGACATTGGCGAAGAGATCGCGCGCCTCGAAATCCACTCCGAACAACTGGACCAGATGTTGGAAAACGGCGGCGAGGTGGGCAAGAAGCTCGACTTTCTCCTCCAGGAGATGAACCGCGAGGCGAACACGATGCTTTCGAAAACGAATGGAATCGGTGAGCAGGGGCTTTCGTTGACCGAAGTGGCGTTGGGGATCAAGGCCGACATCGAAAAGATCCGCGAGCAGTCTCTGAACTTGGAATGAGCATTCTTTTCGTCATTTCGGCGCCTTCCGGGACGGGCAAGTCGACGATTCTCCGCGACGCGCGGCGGACCGATCCGCGGTTAACCTTCTCGCGGAGCTACACGACGCGAGCGCCGCGGGGCCCGGAACTGGACGGGGTGGACTATTACTTCACGTCGAAGGAAGACTTTGAACACCGGGCGGCACAGGGCGAGTTCCTCGAATACGCCAACGTTTTCGGCAACTACTACGGCACGCACAAGAGCGAGATCGACCGGGCGGCGGCGGCGGGCTGCGACCTGGTCATGGACATCGACGTACAGGGTGCGAGACAATTACGGGAGCGAGTACCTGACGCCGTATTGATTTTTGTTCTGCCGCCGGACCGATCCGAGTTGGAGCGCCGCTTGCGAGCCCGATCTCAGGATCAGCCGGAAGTGATTGAGCGCCGCCTGCGGGAAGCCAAGGCCGAGACGAGCCAGTACGGTATCTACGACTACATTCTAATCAACGATGAACTGGACGCCGCCGTGGCGGATCTTCGCAGTATCGTCCGAGCTGAGCGCTTGCGCCGGCACCGGATGGAAGACCCGGTACAGCGAGTTTTGGGTTCGTTTTAGAGGCATTGAGTTCCATGGCCGAGAACACCACACCCCGCAACGCGAATTTCGCTATTCCTGACGACCCCGAGTCCAGCACGTACCGCTTCATCATCGTTGCGGCGAAGCGGGCGCGGCAGTTGCAGAACGGCAACCGCTCGTTCCTGCCGACCACTTCGCGCAAGCCGACGGTGACCGCACTCGAAGAGGTGCGCCGCGGCTTGATCCAGTACGAAGACCCGATTCGCGATGCGAATCTGGCTGAGATCGCGTCGAGACGTAGTTAAATTCGAGGGCGGCATGAACGTCGTCCTGGGAGTTGGTGGCGGGATTGCCGCTTATAAAGCGGCGGAGTTGTCGCGTGCGCTGATGCGGCGGGGTTGTGCCGTCAATACGGTCATGACCCGCGGCGCCACTGAGTTCATTCAGCCGTTGACGTTTGCCGCGCTGACGGGCCGGAAGGTGATTACCGGACTTTTCGATGGCCACTCTCCGGAAGCCGTGTTGGCGAGTTCTGTCGAACACATCAGCGTCGCGCAGGAAAACGACGTGCTCGTGGTGGCGCCGGCCACGGCTGACATCTTAGCGAAGTTTGCCAATGGGCTGGCCGACGACTTTCTATCAACGCTATACCTGGCGTTCATCGGGCCGGTAGTCCTCGCTCCGGCGATGAACACCAACATGTGGGAACATCCGGCAACCAAAGCCAACTTGGCAATGCTTCGGGCGAGAGGCCATCGGATTGTCGGGCCGGACAGCGGCGAGCTGGCTTGTGGGACTGTGGGACCGGGACGCCTGGCCGAAGTGGAAGCGATCGCCGATGCGGTGCTGGCAACAACCCGGCAGCAGGATCTGAGCGGCGAAACGGTGGTGATTTCGGCCGGCCCCACTCAGGAAGCGATTGACCCCGTGCGGTACATCTCGAACCGATCGAGCGGCAAGATGGGCTATGCTCTGGCGGAAGCGGCGGCGGGCACCTACCGGCGCCCACCGGCGTCGAGGTCGTGCCCGTGCGGTCAGCCCGGGAGATGCGGGACGCCGTGATGGCGCATTTGGAACCGGCGACCATTCTCATCAAAGCCGCAGCCGTGGCCGACTATCATGTCACCGACATCGCGCCCCAGAAATTGAAGAAAACCGCAGCGCGGGTGACCCTCGACCTCGACCCCACCCCGGACATTCTGGCCGAGGTCGGCGCCAAAAAGGGCGACCGGCTGCTGATCGGATTTGCCGCCGAGACGCAGAATCTGGTGGCGGAAGCCAAGCGAAAGATGACCACCAAGAACGCGGATATGGTGGTGGCCAATCTGGTGAACCAGAGCGGCACCGGCTTTGAATCCGACGAAAACGAAGTGACGCTGGTGCTGCGAACCGGCGAGACCCACCACATCGAACGGGCCTCGAAACGCGACGTGGCCCATCAGATATTCGACCACGCGCTCCGGCTGCGGCTGGCGCTCCACGCAAAGCAATGACCCGGGACGAAATTCGACAGTTCCTTGAGTTCTATCAGGACTTAGGGGTGAAGACGATTTATCAACGCGGCTCGGCGTTGCAAGCCGAGCAGTTGCCGGATCTGGTTGAGGATCTAAACTCCCTGCTGCCGCCATTGCCTGCTCCAAAGATAATCCCAAAGCCGCCGCCAGCCGCGCCCCCCGCCGTTTCTATGAAGATTGTTCCGCCTACTTTGATTCCCCTGGCGCCGGAAGGCGACACGATGGAGGCGATCCGTACCGATATTGGAGACTGCCGCCGCTGCCGCCTGTGCGAAGGACGCAATAAGATCGTCTTTGGCTCGGGCAATGAGGGCTCGCGGCTTGTGTTCGTCGGCGAAGGCCCAGGCGCCGATGAGGACGCGAGCGGCCTACCGTTTGTCGGCCGGGCCGGGCAGTTACTGACCCAGATGATCGAAGGCACCGCGTCAAAGGAAGGCATTCAGATCACCCGCCCCGATGTATACATCGCCAATGTCGTCAAGTGCCGGCCGCCGGAGAACCGCACGCCCATGCCAGACGAAATGGAGATCTGCGGGCAGTTTCTCTTCCGGCAACTTCTGGCGATCAAACCCAAGGCGATCTGCGCTCTGGGCTCGACAGCGGCAAAGGCGCTGCTGGGCACCAAGGAAGGCGTGACGAAGCTGCGCGGCAATTGGCAAAAGTGGCACGATATCCCGGTGATGGTGACGTACCATCCGTCCTATCTCCTGCGCCCGTACAACCAGAACGCGAAACGGGAAGCGTGGGAGGATCTGAAAAAGGTCCTGCATTTCGTCTATGACTAAGCGCGGCTTTTTCGTATCGTTCGAAGGGGGCGACGGCTGCGGAAAGACGACGCAGATGCGCCTGCTGCTGGAGCGGCTTCGCTCCCAGGGGAAAGATGTGCTCGAAACGGCGGAGCCCGGCGGCACGCCGATTGGCCGGCAGATCCGGCGCATTCTACTCGATTCGGCCAACGACGCCCTGTCGCCCCGGGCCGAGATGCTGCTCTATTTCGCCTGCCGGGCGCAGAACGTGGATGAGTGGATCCGGCCCGCACTCGCGGCCGGCCGCATCGTGGTGAGCGACCGGTTTACCGATTCGACGCTGGCCTATCAAGGCGAGGGGCGCGGGCTGACGGCGGAACTGGTACGGGAACTGCACGCGATCGCCTGCCAGGAGATTTTGCCTGACCTGACGATCTATCTCGACATCGACTACCGGACCGGACTCGCGCGAGCGCGGGCACGCAACGCCGAGCAGGACGGCCCCGACGAGTCCCGCATGGAGGCGCAGGCCGAAGAGTTCCATGAACGGGTACGGCGAGGCTACCTGGCGCTGGCGGCTGCGGAACCGGAACGGATCCGCACGATCGACGCGCGGCAGAGCCTGGAGGCCGTGGCCGCGGCCATCTGGGCGGAGGTGCAGCCGCATGTATGAGAACTTCCATGGAAACGCCGAGGCGCAGCGCGTGTTGCAGGAAATGGTGCGCGGCCAGCGGATGCCGCAGACCATCCTGCTGGCGGGCCCGGAGGGCATCGGCAAGGCCACCCTGGCCCGGCGCTTCGCCGCCTCGATTGTCGGCCATCCCGAGCTGATCGAGCAGGACGACCTTTCGCTTGAAAAGAACCAGGACGTGATCGCCGAGCGGGAAAAGTGGACCGCGGAGAAGCGGAACGACGATCCGATTCTCTTCAGCTCCCATCCCGACTTTCTCACGTTTTGCCCCGAAGGTCCCCTGCGGCAGATTTCGATTCCGCAGATGCGGGCCTTGAAGGAGCGGGCACAGTACGGACCCTTGAAAGGGCCGCGAAAGGTTTTCCTGATCGATCAGATTGACCGGGCGAACGAACAGGCGGCGAACTCGCTTCTCAAGACACTTGAAGAGCCGCCCGACTACCTGATCATCGTCGCGACGGCGACCAATTCCTATGATCTGCTGCCGACCATCCGGTCGCGCTCGGTGCCGATCTACTTGACGCCATTGAGCCCAGCCGAGATGGCGGCGTTTGCCAAAGAGAAGGGCCTGAAGGACGTCGACCGCCGGGTGGCCCTGGCCGCGGGCTCGCCTGGCCTGGCGATGAGTATCGATCTGCAGGCCTATGACAAGCGGCGAGCGCAGATGTTGGCCCTGCTGGGCGCGGCCTGCGGTTTGCTGCAGTGGGCGGACTGGGCGAAAACGTCCGAGGCGCTGAACGCCAGCCGGTCGGAGAAGCTCGAAAATCATCTGAAGGTGCTCTATTTGCTCCTCGACGATTTGCTGCTCTTGCGGTGCGAGGCGCGCAACGCCACGCTGCGAAACTTCGACATTCGGCGGGAGTTAGAGGGTCTGGTGCCGGTGATCACGTTTGAATGGATCCAGAAGGCCGTCAAGAAAACGGACGAGTTGGTGGATCTATTGCGCCGGAACATTCAGAAAGGAATCGCCCTCGATTCGATGGTGCTCGAACTGCGCGGCAGTGCCCGTTTGTGATGCAATAGGAAGCAATAACCGCCATGCCTCCTCCGACTCGTAGCGCCGCCCCGACCAAGAAGCCGGTACCGCCCGATCAGACCAACGCCGAAAACTTCTATTACATGAAGCAGATGCAGGCGAAGACGCCCATGTGCATCGTGATGAAGGACGGCGAGATTTTGAAAGGCGTGATTGAGTGGTACGACAAGTGCGCCCTGAAGTTTAACCGCGAAGGTGCGCCGAACCTGATGTTGTACAAACACAACATCAAATACATGTACAAGGACGGCGAATAGCTCTTACTTCGGCTTCGCCTTCATCAGCAGCCGCTGCTCGCGGCGTTCTCCCGCTTCGCGATAGCGCCGCACTTCGGCCTCCGTTTGGGGGATCACCGGGGTAACCGGAATCTTGCCGCCGTCCTGGGACAGGGCGACGAACGTCAGGTAGGCCGACGAGGTATGCTTGATCTCCCGCGTGTGAAGGTCTTCGATAAAGACCTTCACCCCCACCTCCATCGAGGTGCGGAAGACCCGGTTGACGCTGGACTTCAGCGTGACCAACTGACCAATGTGAATGGGGTAAAGGAACGTCATCTGGTCGATGGAGGCGGTGACTACGGCGCAGCGGGCGTGGCGCGCGGCGGCGAGGGAAGCGGCGAGATCGACCATGGCCATCACCTTTCCGCCGAAGAGGGTGCCAAGTACATTGGCGTCGTTGGGGAGCGCAAACTCGCTCATTTCGGAGGCGGACTCAGAGACGGGGCGGCCGGGCTGATCGGGAAGCATACCCAAAGGGTACGATAAAGGAACATGAGTTCCCGGTTAGAGATATTGCAGGGGATGCTGGCCCAGGACCCCGCCAACACGTTTGCCCGCTACGGACTGGCTATGGAATTGGCCAACCAAGGACAGCATGCCGATGCCGTGCGGCAATTCGAAGAGCTGATTCAGAACAAGCCGGACTACTGTGCGGCTTATTTCCACGGCGGGCAGACGCTCGAGAAAGCAGGCGAAGTGGAGCAGGCCGCCGCCATGTACCGGCGCGGGATCGAGGCGGCCCGGCGGGCCGGCGATACGCATACGCGGCTGGAACTCGAAGGCGCGTTGGCACTCTTGCCGTAACTTTTCGCGGCTTCCGAGCGAAGGTGTCATTTCAGGACCTATGCACCTCGTCATTGTCGGCAACGGAGTAGCGGGAATCACGGCGGCAATGGCCGTCCGCGCGAAGGATCCGCAGGCTGAGATCACGATTATCAGCGGCGAGAGCGAGTACTTCTTTTCGCGAACCGCGCTGATGTACGCCTACATGGACATCATGCAGCGGCGCGATCTGGAGCCGTACGAGCGCAAGGTGTTTCGCGAGCAACGGCTCACCCTGCGCAAAGACTGGGTGGTGGATCTCGATGCCGGCGCCCGCCAACTCCGGACGCAGGGCGGGGCCACCCTCAGCTACGACAAGCTGCTGCTCGCCACCGGTTCGCGAGGCCGGCGGGCGCCGTGGGAGCGGGACCTCGAAGGGGTGGTCCGGTTTGTGTCGCTGCAGGATCTGGACGCCTGCGAGCGGCTCACGCCGGGAACGCGGCGGGCCGTGGTGGCGGGCGGCGGATTGATCGGGGTGGAACTGGTGGAGTGCCTGGTACACCACCGCGTGCCGGTAACGTTTCTCGTGCGCGAGCCGAGCTATTGGCCGGCCGCCCTCAGCCCGGAAGAGGGTGAGATGGTGGCGGCGCATATCCGGGCGCAGGGGGTGGACCTGCGGCTGGGCACAGAGGTGGCGTCGATGGAAGGCGAGGGCAAGGTAGCAGGCATCACTACTACAGCGGGCGAAGCGATTGCCTGCCAGATGGTGGGCGTGACGATCGGCGTCGAACCCAACGTGGAATGGCTTCGTTCCGTAAAAACGCCACCCGATTTGAACCGTGGCGTGCTGACCGATCAGGCGTTTCGCACTTCCCTGCCCGATGTATTCGCGGCCGGGGACGTCGCCGAGGTGACCGGCCGGATTGAGCCGCTATGGTACGCCGCCAAGCGGCAGGGCGAAGCTGCGGCGCTCTCAATGATGGGCGAGCGAGTGGAGTATGCGCCGCCGGCCTACTACAACAGCGCAAAGTTCTTCCATCTCGAATGGACCTGCGCGGGCGAGACCAAGGGGCCGGGCCGCTTCCGCAAGCTGCCGGGGCGGGAGGCGAGCGTGCGGGTAATCGAACGGGACGGGATGGCGGTAGGCTTCTCCATGCTGGGCACGCGGTGGAACCATCGGGTGCTGGTGAAGTGGGTGGAGCAGCGGCTCCGGGTGGACGACGTAATGAAGCGCCTCAGCGAGGCGCAGTACGACGTAGAGTTCGGGAGGGTGGCGCTATGATTCGGGATCGGCTTTATCATGACCTGACGAACCGGGGCATCACCGGGTGGATCGTCGCGGCGCTGCTGGTGTGGTTCTACATCGCACTCTACTTCACCGAGAATCTGACGCCTTGGGCGCAGAAGGTGGGATTGAGCAGCAAATGGGATCTATACGGTGTGCTCTACACCGTGGTGATTCTGGTGGGCGGCATTGCGATGATCCGCAAGTACGGCCACAACCGGTATCAGGTGGTCCGGACCGCTGTGGTGATGTTCGTCCAGGTGGTGTTTGCGTTCTCGATCCCGATGATGCTGAAGGCGCTGCACCAGCCGGAATACTATCTCAGTTATTTTTGGCCCTTGAAGTTCGACTATATGAACCCGGAGTATCTGTTCCGGCAGCCCTGGCCGTTCGTGGTGTACACGTTGGCGGCGAGTCTGGTGATCGTGCCGCTACTGGCGGCTCTGTTCGGCAAACGCTGGTACTGTTCCTGGGTCTGCGGCTGCGGCGGGTTGGCGAACACGATGGGCGAACCGTGGCGGCACTTGAGCGACAAGTCGAGCGCGGCCTGGAAGTTTGAAAAGGTGAGCATTTACTCGGTTCTGTGCATCAGCCTCGCGCTCACCGGCCTGCTCTTCTATTCCTGGTTCACGAAGAGCAAGGCGCCGGAGGTGGTGCAGTTCCAAACCTGGTACGGCCTGATTGTTGGCAGTATTCTTTCCGGCGCGGTGGGCACAGGTCTCTATCCGTTGGGAGGCACGCGAGTATGGTGCCGCTTCTTCTGCCCGATGGCGGCGCTGCTGGGGATCACCCAAAGAGCGGGCAAGCGGTTTCACATCCGCGTGAAAGAGGACATGTGCATCTCGTGCGGGCTATGCTCGAAGTATTGCGAGATGGGAATCGACGTGCGGGCCTACGCACAAAGGAACGAGAGCTTCACGCGGGCCTCCTGTGTCGGTTGCGGCATCTGCTCGGAGGTCTGTCCGCGCGGGGTGCTTCGTCTCGAGAATCAATCGGGACTTGTGCAGATTAGCGGTGGACGATAAACAAGAGCTGGTGGACCTCATGACGCGGTATCAAGCAGCAGACCGGGCAGCGGCGGAAGCCTTGGCCGCGCGCGTTTATCCGCTGCTCCACCGTTTCTACGGCAGTCTCGGCGAGTACGACCGGGCGGATGATCTGGCACAGGAGTGCTGGATGCGGCTGCACCGGGCGCGGCACTCCTACCGGCCACCGGAGCCGGTGCTGCCCTGGGTGTTTGCGATTGCGCGGCACACCCGCGTGGATGTCTTTCGCCGCCAGATGCGGCGTTCCGGCCGCGAGGTCGCGCTGCCGGAGGGCTTGGACTTCGCCGCACCGGCTCCCGAAGCGCCCCCGACGGGGCTTCCCCTGCTGGATCAGCTGCCGGCCAGCCAGAAGGAGGTGCTGCTAATGCTGAAAGTCACCGGCATGAGCCTCGAAGAGGTGGCCCGGGCCACCGCCTCTTCAGTCGGCAGCGTGAAGCAGAAGGCGCACCGGGCCTACGAGACCCTGCGCAAGCTGCTGGCGGAGGCGAAATGAGCGACGAAGAGAAAATTCTGGCCGCCCTCGAACGAGAGCTCCCCCCGGGTAGACCAGCTCCGGCGGGACTGGTGCGGGATCTCAGCCCGGTTCGCCCCGGCCTCTCCACCGGGGCCGTGCTTACGCTGTTTGCCGCATTGCTCACCGGGATCACGGTCGGCGGGGGTTACTTGCTGGGGTCGCGCGGCATGGAAGCGATGACAGTGGCGCAGGTGATGATTCTCGCCGCGTTGGGAACGACCATGGTGGTGATTCTCGGCCTGGCGATGGCACAGGGCCTGCGGCCGGGCTCGAAGGTACTGGTGAGCGTGCGCTGGGCGAATGTCTTGCCGTTGCTCGGCTTTCTGGCTGTCGCCGCGCTTGCGTTTCCGTGGCGGTGGATGCCGGAAACCTTTGGCCATGGCTGGGGCTGTTTGAAAGAGGGCCTCTATGTCGCCTTGAGCTCTTCCGTTGGCGTCGTTTGGCTGGTGCGGCGAGGATACATCACGAATTGGGCCGGCACGGCGGGGACGCTGGGAGCGTTCTGCGGGCTGACCGGGGCGGCGCTGCTGCATGTAATGTGTCCTGATCAGGAGGCCACACATTTGATGGTCTGGCACGGCGGCATCCTCGCCGGCGGGACCCTAGGCGGACTGCTGGCCGGTTACCTGCTACTGCGGCAGCGCTGACGATATACTGAGGGTTCCCCATGGCCCAGGACATCACCATTCTCCTCGAAGAATGGGAGCGTGGCGACAAGACAGCCCTCGATCGCCTCGCCCCGCTGGTTTATCCCCAGTTGCGGGAGATCGCTGGCGCCTATCTGCGACGGGAACGGGGCGGGCACACGCTGCAGGCGACGGCTCTGGTGAACGAGCTGTTTCTGAAGCTGATGACGCGGCGGGAGCCGCACTTTGAAGGCCGGCAGCACTTTTACACCCTGACCGCGAAACTGATGCGGCTGGCGCTGATCGACCACGCGCGCACCGCCAAAGCAGGCAAGCGCGGCGGGGCGACGTTTCCGGTGCCGCTGCACGACGAGATTCCCTGGGTGGACGCCAGCGGTCCGCAGATGGTGGATCTGGACCGGGCTTTAGACGAACTGGCCGAACTCGACTCCGAGCAGGCGCAAATGTTCGAGCTGCGATTCCTGATTGGCCACAGCGTCGATGAGACAGCCGAGCTGCTGGGTACCTCAAAGTCCAGCGTCGACCGGAAGGTCCGGTTGGCCCGGGCGTGGCTCTTCCGGCGGCTCAACGTGGCCGAGGCCGGTTCCTCCGCTGCCACGCCATGAGCCCGGAAGAACGTTGGGCTCGGATTCAGGCGCTCTGCGAAGAAATGGAGCCGTTGGCCGATTCGGAACAACCGGCGCACCTCGAACGGGCCGAAAGCGACCCCGCCATTCGCGAAGAGGTCCGGCAAATGCTCAGTGCCTTACGAAACGAAGCCAAGGTGCGGGCAGAGTATTTGCCCCCGGTCGAATCCACCCCAACCGAACGAAAAACGATCGGCCCCTATACGATCCTCGACTATCTCGGCCGGGGCGGCACCGGCACCGTCTACGCCGCCGAAATCGACCGTGCTGGCGTGAAGCAGCAGGTGGCCGTCAAAGTGCTGCACGCGCACCTGAACGACGGCGAGACCGAGTCCCGATTCCGCCGCGAACAGCAAATGCTCGCCCAGCTTGATCACCCTGGCATCACGCGCGTCCTCGATGCCGGGGTGACGGAAGAGCAGCAGCCCTATCTGGTGATGGACCGGGTGGACGGCGAGCCGATCGACGCGTATTGTGATCTCCACCAACTAACGGTCGAAGCCCGGCTGCGGCTGATGATGGAGGTTTGCGACGCGGTGCAGGCCGCCCACCGGTCGCTGATTGTGCACCTTGACCTGAAGCCATCGAACCTGTTGGTGACGAAAGACGGCCGGGCGAAGCTGCTCGACTTCGGCACGGCGAAGCTGGTACGCCCCGGGGACCTGACGATGACCCGGCAGATGACGCCCCTCTACGCGAGCCCGGAACAGTTGCGGGGCGAGAGCGTGACCACGGCCTGCGACGTGTACAGCCTCGGCGTGGTGCTGTTCGAATTGTTGACCGGAGAGTGGCCGTTCGGCAGCCGCGACTCGATGGTCGCCGTCTGGGAGCGGGCGGCCGGCTACTCGGAGAGCCGCAAGCTGACGGAGCTTCTGTCCCCCGAGGCGGCGGCCCGCCGGGGGACTGACATCGGCACGTTGCGGAAAGCCCTGAGCGGCGACCTACAGGTGATCCTGGGCAGAGCCTTGGCGCTCGAACCGGACCGGCGATATCAAAGTGCGGCGGCCCTGGGCGAGGATCTCGACCGGTATCTGCAAAACCGGCCGGTGCTCGCACAGAGGCAGACGCGGGCCTACCGGCTGCGGAAGTACGTTCAGCGCAACCGGGGCGTGCTTTCGTTGACCACGCTGATGCTCATCGGCCTCGGCGCGGCGTTGGGCTACGGCTGGTGGCAGCAGCAGGAGCGTCTGCGGGCCGCCCGGGTGGCGCAGGAGACGAGCGAATTCCTCAACTGGATGATCCAAAGCTCGCGGCCCATGTACGGCGGCCGGCAGGATATGCCGGTGCGCGAACTGGTGCAGAAGGCGGGTGCCGAAGTCGGCCGCCGGCGGGATTTGAGCGACCCCGCGGCTACGACCTTGCTCCTCAGCCTGGGAGCGTACCTGGCCGAGGCTGGCGATGCGGACGGATCGCTCCGGATGATGCAGGAGGCGGAACGCCGAGCGGCAACCCCGGAGGAGCGGCTGGGCGCCCGCACCAACTTGGCGGGACTCACGATGGGGCTGGGGCGTTGCGAAGAGGCATTGGCAATCGCCCGCAAGGCGGACGAGGACGCCCGAGAGCAGAGTCTGGCTCCGCCAGCCAAAGTCAGCTACCTCTCCACTCGCAGCGAACTGATGGCCGCGTGTGAAGGCAAAGGCGGAGAGGTGTTGGCATTTCTGCAGCCGCTGCCGGAACTCGTTCGGCAAATCCCCGATGACGCCAGGGACGTCGCCATGCGGGCCGGACTGTTCAAGGCATTGGCGCTGAACAGCTACGCGATGGCGCTGTACAAGGCCCGGCGTTACGACGAGGCGCTGGCCATGATCGACGAGGGCCTGCGCTACGCGGGAAAGGGGCCCGACTCGCCAGGCGTCCGGATTGCGCTGCTCCGGTCCATCTCCTTCATCGAAGGGGGCAAGGGCCGGGCGCGCGAATCCGCCGCGGCGCTCGGCGAAGCCGTGGCGTTGAGCGAAGGGTTCACCAGTCCCTTCGAGTTCCTGCGGCTGAAGGTGATGTGGGCTACCAAGCTGGGCTTAGCCGGCGAGAAGGAGCGTCCCGCTGAGATCGCGCGGGCAACCATCACGGAAACGCACCGCCGAGCCAACGAGATTGGCCCCCAGCGGTGGATGATTCTCAGTGACGCGGGCCTGGCGCTCCTGCGGTCCGGAAACTGCGAAGGGGTACCCGAACTCATGCAGGAAGTCGACTCCATCGCCGGGCCCAGCCTGCCGGCGCAGTGGCGCGGCAACCGGCTCTATACCGAGGGGCTATGCCTCGTGCGGACCGGGCGCACCGAGCCAGGCAAGCAGCGGGTGCGGGAGGCGTTGACGGTACTGGGGCCGCTGTTTACGCCGGGTTCGCAACTGAAGAAAGAGCTCGAAGCCGCGCTGCGTTAGGGAACGCTCCGTTAAGGAACAATGGCCAGGGGCTGCAGGTCGACATCGTGGTCCCAGACGTCGCGCCGGGCCACGGCATCGTTTGGGTCGGAGACGCGGCGGGCGGCGTCCGTGTCGAGATAGTAGTAGTTGCTCCCAGCCTTGGCTTGATACTTCTGCCCGTCTGGCCCCTGCAACTCAACCGTGCCGGAGAGCAAGTGGCCCGAAGCGTTGGCTCGGCGTTGATTCGAAGCGTCCCGCTCTTCGAACATCCGCTGACCGAGGGCGGCGATCTGCCGGTTGTACTCGAGGGCCATCCGCGAATCATTGATGGCGGCTTGGCGGTTGCCTGTGACCCAACCGTAGTCCCAACGGACGCTGCCCATCACGCGGTTGGCCGCCGCGCCAACCGTGGCGGCGCGATCGGCCGGCGCCAGGTAGCCGGTGACGTAAGAGGTATACATCCCGCCGTTCGGGTCGACGCTGCCCGAGGAGGTAAACAGCGTCGCGCCAATCACGGCTCCTTCCATCGGAACGCCCCCGCGGGAGCCAACGAAGCGGACTTCGCCATAGGACTGATTCATTCCCATCTGGCCCAACGTGGCCGAGGCCTGGGAGCCAAGCTGGTTCAGATCAGGCCGCGGCCGCCGCGACACAATCTGAAATCCTTCGAGGCGCCAGTCGCCGGCCAAGGCGCGGGCGGCGTAAAACTCGGCCATCTGCACCCCGTCGCGATACGGGCAGCGCTCCACCCCTTCGCCCATCGGGGCCGAGCCGTATTGTGAGGAGAACGTGCCAGGGACGAAACACTTACTAAGGCGGGTATCACCCAGGAAGATGCCGGCAGAGCGATCCGGGCTCAACAGATGGATGCCGACGCGGACATCGCTATTCGAGACGCGGCGCACGCCGCCGGAGACCAACCATCCGGCCGGCTTCACGCTTTGGTAGGCCCCTTCCGTGGGTTCCCGCCAAGGCTCCATCGGCGGCACGGCGGCCGGGGCCGGCGCACCCGCGGCGGGGCGGCCCGTGTAGCGGAAGCTTTTCAGAATGGCCAGAAGCGCGGGACGGTCGACTCCATACTGCGCGGCCGGGGCGGACAGGGCATAGAACATCGCCGACCGCGGACCCGTCTCGGCGCACAACATGGCTCCGCGGCCTTGGCGCTGACGGACCGAGAACCCGGCCACGGCCGAGCGCGAACCCGCCGCCTGCAACTGGACATCCGCGATGCCGGGGAAGGCGTTCCACCCGCTCGAAAGCGCTTGGCGCAGAGTGGCCGAGCAGTCGCCGGTGCGGCCGAGCACGGGCAGAATCAGAGCGAAGCGCGAAGGGTCCGGCGAGATCGCCACCACCCCGCCCTGCCCGAATTTCTTAACCTGCCACTCGGCCGGCAAATCCAGGGCGAAGCCGTCCGGGTCCCGATAGGGCGCGGCCATCAGTCCGGAGAAAGCGAGCAAGGCGAGCCAGTACCTCATGCTGGAATCAGCGAGAGATAATGGCGAATCGCGTCAGACGGTTTCGGCGATCTGCTCCGGCGCCTTGCTCAAGTCCACGCCTTCCCAGCGTGCCACCACCGCCGAAGCGAGGCAGTTGCCCAGCAGGTTCACCGAGGTGCGCGCCATATCTAGAATCGCATCGACGCCCAGGATCAGCGCGATGCCATCGGGCGGAATGTTGAACGCGGCAATGGTGCCGGCCAGGATGACGAGCGAAGCCCGGGGCACGCCGGCAACGCCCTTGCTCGTCAGCATCAGGGTGAGCATCAGCATCACCTGCGTGCCGATGGTCAGTTCCATGCCAACCACCTGCGCGCAGAAGATGCTAGCGGCGGCGAGGTACAGCGTCGAGCCATCGAGATTGAAGCTATAGCCCGTCGGCAGCACGAAGCTGACAATGTGCTTCGGTACACCGAAGCGCTCCATGTTCTCGAGGGCCTTGGGCAGAGCGGCTTCCGAAGAGGCCGTCGAGAAGGCGATCAACCAAGGCTCCTTTACCGCCTCGATAAAACGGCCAAGAGGAATCTTCGAGATGTAGATGATCGGCCCGAGCACGAAGACAACGAAGAAAATCAAAGAACCGAACACGGTGAGTACGAGCAGGCCGAGCGTCTTCAAAATACCCACACCGTATGTGCCCACGGTGACCGCGATCGCAGCCCCCACAGCGAGCGGCGCCAGATACATGACATACGAGGTGTACTTGAACATCACCTCAGCAAGCGACTCGCACCATTCCACAATGAACTTCGCTTTCTCGCCGACCGCCACGCAGGCCGTGCCGAACAGGAAGCAAAAAACGACCAACTGCAGCACGTCGCCCTTAGCCATGGCGTCGATCACGCTCGCCGGAAAAGCGTGCTCAATGATCTGCGTCAGCGTCTGCGTTTTCTGCGCGGGCAGGTTCGTGGCCGCGACCTTGGCCGGGTCAATGTGCTGGCCGACACCAGGCTGAATCAGGTTCACCGCAAACAGTCCAACGATTAATGCCAGCGTCGTGGCGATTTCGAAATAGAGGATCGCCTTGCCGCCGATGCGGCCCATCGTCTTCACGTTGCCGGAACTGGCGATGCCGTAAACGAGCGTCGCAAACAATAGCGGAGCGATGATGCTCTTGATGAGATTGATGAAAATCTTATAGATCGGCGCGAGTTCCTTCGAAAACTCCGGCGCAAAAAAGCCGAGCGCAATCCCGGCCACCATGGCGATAAAAATCCAGCTCGTCTGCGAAATCCTCATCATCGTTCTCCCCACTTGAGCTTTCAGCTTGATGTAATTTTCACTGCTGCGGCAGACCACGCGGTCACCTGTCTTCAGCGGTTGGCCCACTTGGCCATCAACAGTGAGGAAGATGCCTTCGTCCTCGCTTTTCGCCTGGATCGTAATAACACTAGCATCATTTACGATCACCGGGCGATTGGTCAGCGTATGCGGGCAAATCGGGGTGATCGCCAAAGCTTGGACGGTCGGAAAGATAATCGGGCCACCGGCGGAGAGCGAGTAGGCGGTGGAGCCCGTAGGCGTCGCGATGATCAACCCATCGGCCTTGAACGAGGCCACAAAATGCCGGTCCACGAAGCAGTCGAGATCGATCATGCGGGCGATGGACGCCTTCGTCAACACCACATCATTCAGCGCCTCAAACTGAGCGACCGACTCTTCCCCGCGAAATACCTCGCAGTGCAACATGCGGCGCGGGCCAATGCGGTACTCCCGCCGCATGGCGAGTTCAAGCGAGGGGTAGAGCTCGTCGAGCGAGATCGACGACAGAAACCCGAGATGCCCGAGGTTGACCGCGAGCAGCGGAATGTCACGTCCGCCAATAGCGCGCGCCGCCGAAAGCAGCGTGCCATCGCCACCCAGGACGATGACGAATTCGGTGCCTTCCGGAAGCTCAGCCCGCGCCAGGCCATCGGTACGCCCGAGGTACGCCGCGCTCTGTTCGTCGTAGCGAACGGTGATCGACCGTTCCGCGAACCAGGCGAGCAGGTTCTCAAGGAGTTCTGTCGCGTTCGGGATGCCGGGTTTGGCGATTATGCCGACGCTCTTATTGCTTTCTGCCATAGAGGAGAAATTCTTTATTGCCTTCGGCGCCGAGAATCGGACTGTCCATGATGTCCGTCACAAAGCCGAGCGCTTGGACTGCCTGCGAAACTTTTGCCACCGCTTCTTCGTGTAACGCCGGGTCGCGGACGATACCGCCCTTGCCCACTTGCCCGCGTCCCACCTCGAATTGGGGTTTCACGAGGATAGCGAGTTCGCCGTGCGGGTGCAACAGCGCCACCGCGGCGGGCAAGATCAAGGTGATGGAGATGAACGAAACATCGGCGACCAGAAGGTCTGCCGCCTCAGGAATATCAGACGGCTGCAGGTAGCGGGCGTTGACGCCTTCGCGGACGACGACGCGCGGATCCGTCCGCAGCTTCCAATCCATTTGATTCGACCCAACGTCAAAGGCGTAGACAACGCGCGCCCCGCGCTGCAGCAAACAATCCGTGAAGCCACCGGTGGACGAACCGACGTCCAGCCCCACTTTGCCGGTGACATCAATCTGCCAATGGTCGAGCGCGGCTTCGAGCTTCAGCCCCCCGCGACTGACGAAGCGCGGCTGGGCCAAAAGTTCAACGTGCGCGTCTTCAGAAACCTCGCGGCCGGCCTTATCCGACTTCTGCCCGTCGAGCAGCACCTGCCCAGCTAGAATGAGCGCCTTCGCCTTTTCGCGGGAGGACGCCAAGCCGCGCTCGACAACCAGTTGATCGAGGCGTACCTTGGCCATCGGCTATCCCTTGCGCTGGACGATGAAGTCCGCGAGGGCGCGCAGCGGATCGGCCTTGGCGTCAAATCCGGCCAGCGCCGCGTGGGCCGCGAGGCGTTCGGCTTCGGCCATCTCCCGGCTCGCGTCGAGCCCGTAGACCGCCGGAAAGGTGATCTTCTCCTGCGCCTGATCCTTGCCGGGCGTCTTGCCGAGTTCCTCGGGCGAGGCTTCGATGTCCAGAATATCGTCGACGATCTGGAAGGCCAGGCCGACGTGTTCCCCGTAAGCCGTTAGCGCCGCCAACTGCTCTGGCGTCGCTTCGGCATAGAGCGCCCCCATGCGGAGAGAGCAGCGCAGCAGCGCGCCGGTCTTCGCCCGGTGGATCTGGTCCAACAACTCCGCCGTGGGCGTTTGGCGTTCGCCCTCAATGTCGTGCACCTGTCCGCCGATCATGCCCCCTACGGTGCCCGAGGCGCTCGCCAGTTCGGCGACCAGCGGCCCGCCATTCGGCAGTCGGCCCAGCACCTCGAATGCCAGTGTCAGCAGCGAGTCACCCGCCAGAATGGCCATGGCTTCGCCGAAGACTTTGTGATTCGTCGGGCGGCCGCGGCGCAGGTCGTCGTTGTCGAGCGCAGGCAGATCGTCGTGGATCAGCGAATAGGTATGGATCATTTCGAGCGTGCAGGCCGCGTCGGCAATGCCCTCCCGCTCGCTGCCTACGGCCTCAAACGCCGCCATGCAGAGCACGGGCCGGACGCGTTTGCCACCGGCAAACAAGCTGTAGCGCATGGCCTTATGAATGGTTTGCGGCGGAGTCGTCTCCGTCGGCACCCAACGTTCGAGAGCTGCATCACATCGCTCGGCCTGACGGGCCAGGTAAGCTTTCAAATCCATGAACGGCTAATTTCCTTCGAACGGTTCGGCCTTCACCTGGCCATTTTTCTTAAGCAAAATCTCGACGCGGGTCTCGGCCTCCTCCAACTGCTTGCGGCAGTTATCGGAAAGATGAACCCCCTTTTCGAACAGGGCGATGGCTTGTTCGAGCGGCAAGTCGCCGCCCTCCAACTCCTTCACCACGGCTTCCAGTTCCGACAGGCCGGTCTCAAACGACGGCGGCTTTTCCTCAGGCATTGTCTAATTGTAGCGGCTCAACGCCGAGGGCCTCGGCGGCTTCCCGCAGCGCCTGCAGGTCGGTATCGGAGAACGGAATGCCGCGCTCCCGCCGTTCGCGCTCCACGCGGATCTCCGGGTCGCCGGCAACGAGAACCTCATCGTACCCGGCGGCCGGGGTGGCGGTGCGGATCTCTTGCAGCAGGCGCCGCATCCGGGCTGCAAACTCTTCGGCGGCCATGAAGCGCTTCACGTCGATGGCGAGGAAGAAGTGGCTGACGCTGAGCGGTTTTTCCGTGTACCGGATGCCGCCAATCTCAGAGCCCATGGCGCCGCCGGCGAGGACGGAGGTGAGGATCTCCACCATCAGCGCGAGGCCGGTGCCCTTGTAGCCGCCGAGGGGGGCGACGAGACCCTCGTAGGCGGCCTTCGTGTCGGTAGTGGGGCGGCCGTCGCGGTCCATCGCCCAGCCGATCGGGATTTCGGGTTCGTGGTTCTGAAAGGCTTTGAAGATGCGATTGGCCGCGACGGTGGTGGTGGCCATGTCGAGCAGAAAGCTGTCTTCGTACGGCCCAGGCACGGCCATGCAAATTGGGTTCGTTCCGAATTTTGGCTCTTTCGATTGCCACGGGGCGACGATCGTCGACGCGTTGCAGAAGGCGATGCCGATGTGCCCCGCGTCCGCCATCTTTCGCGCCCAGTAGGCCGCGGCGCCAAAGTGGTTGGCCCGGCGGGCGGTGACCACGCCGGCGCCATGCGTCGAAGCCAGCCGGTTGGCGATGGCGCAGCACTCGGCGGATGTCGCCGCGCCGAGGCCAAATGCCGCGTCGTAAACGCAGATGGCGCCAAACTCGGTGAGCGCCTCGCCACCAACGGCGGGCTGAATCAACCCGTGGCGGATGTGTTCGAGGTAGTAGAGAAGCAGGCGGATGCCGTGCGAATCGACGCCGCGCAGGTTCCCGAAAACGAGGTTCGCCGCCACCTCCCGGGCGTAGGCAGACGGCGTTCCCACCGCCTCCAGCAGGGCGATGCCGAATCGCTCCAGCGCCTCGGCCTTTACTGCTTGACCCATCGTTTCAGGTCCGGATGCAGCAACCGCTGCACCTCTGCTTTCTCGAGGTCGGCGCGGGTGACGACGCGCGCCGAAAGGTCGATGCGCTTCGGCGGCGTCTGGCCGTTCAATTTATCGACCAACGTCTTCACGGCATCGTGACCCATGCGGAACGGGTCCTGCACGACCATCGCGTCAATCACGCCGGCCTTCAGATCCTCAATCATGCCGTCGCTTGAATCGAACGCCAGCAGGCGCACTTTGCCCACCAGATTGCGCGACTTGATCGCCAACGCCGCACCGACACTGGAAGGTTCCGAAGACGCGAAGATCCCATTCAGTCCCGGATGCGCCGTAAGGATGTTTTCCGCCGCGGCCATCGCCTTCGAACGATCGGATTGCCCGTATTGAGACGCGACCACCTTAATGCCGGGAAACTCCGCTTGCAGCGCTTCGGTGAAGCCGCGTTCGCGATCCATGGTGGACCCGCTGCCCGGCGTATGCATCAGCACGGCCACGTTGCCTTTCCCATCGAGCATCCGCCCGAGGCTCCGCGCCGCCATCTGACCGGCCTCGTAGTTGTTGGTGGCCAGAAAGCTCATGTAGTTTTCGCCGTCGATACCGGAGTCGAAAACCGTCACGGGAATATTCGCGGACGCCGCGCGATCGAGCGAACTCAGCAACGCCTTGCGTTCGGTAGCCGCCACGGCTATACCGTCGACACGCCGGGAGACGAAGCTATCGAGAATCTGGATCTGGCGGGTATAGTCGGTTTCCGACGCCGCGCCGTTCCATTCCACCTGCACCCCATACTCCTCGCCTGCCGACATGGCGCCCGCCTGCACCGACAGCCAGAACAGGTGCGAGGTCGCCTTCGGCACCACGGCGATGATCTTCTTTTCGCTCTTTTGACAGCCAGCTAGGAGGAGTAGGGTCAGAAAGAAGACGCTACTGCGCACACCAGCCCCCGTCGATGAGGATATCGGTGCCCGTGATGAAGCCGGCGTCCGGCGAACAGAGATAGGCCGCCAACTGGCCGATCTCTTCCACCTTGCCCCAACGGCCCAGCGGAATCTTCGACATGAAGATGGCGTTGGTTTCCGGGTTGTTCATCAGCGGAATGTTCATTTCGGTAGCGAAGGGTCCGGGGCTGATGCCGTTGACGGTGATCGCTTCATTGGCCAGTTCGAGCGCGAGCGACTTGGTGAAGCCGAGCAAAGCGGCTTTGCTGGGCGAATAGGCGGTGCGGCCGCCCAGCGAGACGTGGCTCATGATCGACGTCATGTTGATGATGCGGCCGTAGCCCTTGCCCTTCATGTGGGGCACGAAGGCGCGGCAGAGCAAAAAGGCGCTGCTCAGATTCGTACCGATGACGGAGTTCCATTCGGCCAGGGTGAACTCGTGGACGTTTTTCCGGATGTTAATCCCGGCGTTGTTGATGAGAATATCGACGCCGCCAAACGCGGAGAGCACCGCCTCGGCCATCGCCGCCACCTGGGTTTCGTCCGTTACATCCGCGGCGAAGCAATGGGCCGTGGAACCGGCCTCGGCCACCAGCCGGGCGCTCTCTTCGAGGGCGGCCACGTCGCGGGCCACCAGCGCGATCTGCGCGCCCTTGGCGGCCAGGGAAACGGCCATCGCGCGGCCCAGGCCGCGGCTTCCGCCTGTGATGACAGCTACTTTGTGAGCAAGAGTTTGATCAGACATGGATTAATTTTTCCGGGCGGCTTTGGCCGCATTGAGGATTCGATCGGCGACAGCGCGGGCGTTGTCAATGTTATCAAGGCAAAGCGGCGCCGCATCACCGGTGGCCTGCACCGCAAGATTGCCCACTCCCAGCATCCGCTGGCCAATGCTTTGCTCCACCCGGACGTCTTCAATTTTCGTCAGCATCATGTTCCGCTGGGATTTTCCAAGAAAACCCTCTTCAAAACGGAGCATGTCGTCGCTGAGAATGAGCTGGCGGGATTGCAGTTGGAACAGGCGAAAGGTGGCCCAAAGGTCGATGCCGATAGGGATCGCAAAGAGCGCCATGAAGGCAGGGGGCTCCCAATTCCGCGTATAGAGAAAGTAGGCGATGCCGAGAAGCAGCAGGGTGGAAAAGAACAACCAAGCCATGACAACCTTGGCGGTGGACTTAATGACAAGAGGCTTCATGGTGGCGTCCGTTATTATATGAGTTCTGGAGGAATTATGTATTTTCGCACTCTTTCGTCCGCACTAGTCCTCAGTAGTCTCTGTTTTGCCGACTTTAAGTACGACCAAACCACCCGGATGACCGGGGGCTCCATGATGCGCATGATGCAGATGGTGGGCCGCGGCGCGGCGGACCCGCAAACCAGCACCATCGCCGTGAAAGGCGACAAGATGGCGACCCGGTCCAAGGACTCCATCCTGATCGTCGATCTGGCGGCCGAGACGACCACGACCGTCAACTTAAAAGACCAAACCTACTCCGTCATGACCTTTGCCGAGACCAAGGCACAGATGGAAAAGCTGCTTGCCAAGGGCGGCAAGAGCGACGCCAACATCAGCGTGGACGGCAAGGAGACCGGCAAAACCGCGACCGTCAACGGCATGGCCACCAGCGAGTGGTTCATGACGATGCTCGTCGAAGGCAACTCCGGCGGCCAGAAAGGCCAGATGCGGATGGAGATGAGCAACTGGATTTCGAAGAGCAAGGTGGCCGGATTCGACGAAGTGACCAACTTCCAAAAGAAGATGGTGGAGAAGATGGGTCTGGCGACGCTGGCCGGCGCGGCAGGCCCGATGGCGCAGCCAGGCATGGCCAAAGGCATGGCCGAACTGGCCAAAAAGATGGCCGAAATGGGTGGCGTTCCGGTCGTCACCGTCATGCGCATGATTCCCACTGACCCCGAGCAGATCAAGCAGATGGAAGCCATGCAGGCGCAGGGAGCCGGGGCACCCGGCCGGCCCTCCATGGGTGACGCCCTCTCGGGCGCGCTCGGCGGCCGGTTTGGTGGCCTTGGCCGCAAGAAGAAGACGGAGGAGGCTCCGGCCGCCGCCGCGCCAGCGGCCGAACCCGCCAAAAGCGCAGCCCCGGTGGAAGGCAGCTTCAGTTCCGTGGCCAGCATGATGGAGATGACCACGGAAACCGCGAACTTTTCGTCGCAGTCCGTCGACGCGGCGACATTCGCCGTCCCCGCCGGCTTCAAGGAAGTGAAGGCTAAGGGACTGTAACCGCGCTGACGATTGGCTGGCCGGGGAAGATGCCTTCGGCCAGCTTTTCGTCTTTGACAACCGGTATGCCATTCACCAGCACGTGCTTGATGCCAGTGGAATACTGGGCCGGATTCTGATAGGTGGAACGGTCGATCACGGTGGCCGGATCGAAGACGGCGATGTCGGCGTCGGCGCCCACCTGAATCCGCCCTTTCCGCTTCATCGCCGGGCTAAAGCTTTCGAGCCGTTTCGCGGGAAGGTAGCTGATTTTGTTCAGCGCCTCCATCAGCGTAAGCACCTTGCGCTCGCGGACGTAGACGCCAAGCACCCGGGCGTAGGTGCCGGAAGCCCGCGGATGACCCTTCCCTTCGGTGATCCAGCCATCGCTCGCCACCATCACATCCGGGGCTGCGACTGCCTGATCCACATCCTGCTCCCGCATCGTGAAGGTAATCACCGTGCCGCCCTGCTTGCGCCGTTCCGCGAAGCTCTTCTCGTTTAGCCGCTCGCCGGTATCTACCCACATCAGGTCTTCAAACTTGGAGTCGAGCTTCTCCTGCCAGCCGGGATCAAAAATCGCCGAATCGAGCCGGGTCATGCCCGCGACATAGGGATATGCTTCGGTCGTGATGTCGATGCCCCGCGCGCGCGCCCCGCGAATCATGCCAATCGCTTCGGCCCAGGCGCGGCCCGAACTCGAATTGATATGAACTACGTGAACCGGCGAACCAGTGGCGGCCGCATCGGCGATCACTTCCTGCAACGAATCAACAACACCCGGATCTTTGCGGCCACCGCTGCGCATGTGCACGAAGACGGGCACCTTCGCCGCGGCGGAAAGCTTGAAGACGTCCAGAATTTCGGAGCGGGACGCGTACGGCGTGTAGGCGATGCCCATGCCGACGCCAAGTCCCCCTTCCCGCAGACCCTGCCGAATCAGCGCCAGCGTCTTTTCCTGCTCGGCCTGCGAGGCCGCCCGCGTCGCCGCCGGACCGCGCGGCAACCAGTCGGAGTTATCCCCGACGGCGGCCATCCGCGTGGGGATGTGCCCCACCGACGCGCCAAAATGAATCAAGGCCTTGCCCTGCCGCTCGGCGATCCAGGGCTTCACGGGCGATACGCCCACTTCCATTTCAAGCGCCGTCGTGACGCCGTCGCGGGCCTTATACCGGTAGTTCTCATCGGACTGCCCGTGCGAGTGCAAATCGATGAACCCCGGGGCGACGATGAGTCCTTTGGCGTCCAGAATCTGCTTGCCCTGCAACGGCTTCGCGCTGATCGCGGCGATACGTCCGTTGCGGATGCCGATGTTCCGCAAGGCGTCCAGCTTGGTTTCCGGGTCCATGGCCCGGCCGTTGGCAATCACGAGATCGAACGGCTGCGCGTGGAGCCCAAACGCAAGAAGGGCGCCCGTTAAGAGGCGCCCCACTGTTTTGCCGAGGAGGTTACTCGACATCTTTATTCCGCTTTTTGCGGTTTCGTTTGCGGGCCAACGCTTCTTTCGTGCGACGCTTTTCGCCGGGCTTCAGGTAGAAGGAGTGACGCTTGATCTCCTTAATGATGTCTTCCTGTTGCACCTTGCGCTTAAAGCGACGCAACGCGTTTTCGAGCGTTTCGCCGTCTTGGACTAGGACTTCAGCCAAAAAAAATTCACCCCCTCAGTGTGTAACAACAACACTTAAGGATAGCAAACTCAGCTCATCCGGGCGAAGGGGTTAAAGTCCGTATCGGTATCGTAGAGGTCCACGCCTTCGGCCTTCTTCAAGGCGTTCACCACCAGATAGGTCACGGGAGTCGCAGCAGCCTCGTAGAGCACCTTCACCACGTATCCAGACCAGATCAGGCTGAAAATGAGGTCCCAGGACATCGTGCCGCCGAAGCCGATGATCATCACGATCACCGTATCGACCAGTTGGCCCACGGCCGTTGACCCGATCGTCCGGGCCCACAGCATTTTGCCCTTCGTGATGATCTTCATCTTGGCCATGACGAAGGAGTTGGCAAACTCGCCGCACCAATAAGCGATCAGGCTGGCAACAACGAGACGCGGCAGAAAACCGAACACGGTTTCGAAAGCCTGTTGGTTTTCCCAGCCAGGCGCGGGCGGCAACTTGACGATGGTCATCGCCAGCACCGTCAACAGAGTTTGGGCCAGAAAGCCATGCCAGATGGCCCGCCGCGAACCGGCATACCCGTAGACCTCCGTGAAGATGTCTCCGAAGATGTAGGTCAGCGGGAAAAGAAGTTGAGCGCCAGAGAGGGTGAACGGCCCAATTTGGCAGATTTTAGGGGCGACAAGATTAGAGATCAGCAGTACGACCACGAAAAAGGAAAGACACAGGTCGTAGTACCGGAAGCGGTGTTGCTCAGTGAGTCGAGTTAAAAATGAAGACGCAGCCACGCCGCATTATAGAACGCGAAGATCAATTCCCGTCATTTCCGCCGACTTTTCGACGCCCAGCAGGCCTAGAATCGTCGGCGCGATGTCGCGCAGGCTGCCGCCTCCCCGCAGCGGCTGCAGGCCGTCGGGCCCGCCGGTTTCCGGGTCAATCATCGTCTCGGCGTTCCCATGGTCCGCGGTCACGATCCAAGCCGCGTTCCGCTGCTGAATCAACGGCCAGATCTGACTGAGGCAGTCGTCCACCTTCTCGCACGCGCGGATGGCCGGTTCGAGTTGGCCAGAGTGGCCCACCATGTCGGGGTTGGCGAAGTTCACGACGATCACGTCGAAAGTATTGTCGACCAGCCCCTTCTTCACGATGTCGCAGACGCCCTGCGCCGACATCTCGGGCGCTAAATCGTACGTTGCCACCTTCGGCGAGGCGACCATGGCCCGCTCTTCGGTGGAAAACGGCTTCTCGATGCCACCGTTAAAGAAGAACGTCACGTGCGGATACTTTTCCGTCTCGGCGGTCCGCAGGTTCCGCAGATTGTGCTGTTCAAGAACCGCGCCCAGAATGTTATTCGGTGTCTCCACCGGAATCACATGCTGTACGCCCCAGGCGGCGTAGTTCTTGTCGTACTGCGTCATGGTTACGTAGTGCAGGTTCTTCGGCGCGAGCGAGCGGGAGATGGGCTCGAAGCTCGGGTCCATGATCGCCTGCGTCAACTCGCGGCCACGGTCGGCCCGATAGTTGAAGAACATCACGGCATCGCCGTCGCGAATCGGAGCGCCGTCGCCAATCACCGTCGGGAGCACGAACTCGTCGGTCGTACCCCGCTCGTAGCTCTGGGTCACGGCCGTCAACGCATCCGGGGCCTTTTCGCCTTGGCCAAGCACCACCGTACGGAAGGCCATCTCCACCCGCTCCCAGCGCTTATCGCGGTCCATGGCATAGTAGCGCCCGGTAACGGTTGCCACCCGGCCAACCCCAATCTCGGCGATCCTGGCTTCGAGCTCTTTCATGTAGCCGATGCCCGAATGCGGCGGGGTATCCCGGCCGTCCATGAAGGCGTGCACGGCCACATCGGTCAACCCCTCGCGCTTCGCCATCGCGAGCAGCGAATAGAGGTGGGTGTTGTAGGAATGCACCCCGCCGTCACTCACCAATCCCAGCAGATGCAGCCGGCGGCCCCGCGCCGCGGCCATTAAGGCCTTCAGCGTTGGGTCCTGATAAATCTCGCCCGTCAGAACGAGAAGATCAATCCGGGTGACATCCATGCGGATGACGCGCCCGGCGCCGATGTTCAGGTGTCCCACTTCGCTATTGCCCATCTGCCCCGGAGGAAGCCCGACGGCTTCTCCCGAAGTCTGGATCAACGTATGCGGGAACGTCCGCTGCAACATATCGAAGGTGGGGGTCTTCGCCAGATACACCGCGTTGCCGCGGGTCTCGGGCGAGTAGCCCCAACCGTCCAGGATGGTGAGGACGACAGGTCGTTTGGCCATAACTACCGCTTGAACGCCGCGCGGCCAGCGAACTTGGCGAGCGCGCCCAGTTCCTCTTCGATCCGCAGCAGTTGGTTGTACTTCGCAATGCGGTCCGTCCGCGAGGCCGAACCGGTCTTGATCTGGCCGCAGCCGGTGGCGACGGCGAGGTCGGCAATGAAGCTGTCCTCGGTCTCGCCCGAACGGTGCGAACTGATCGCGGTGTACCCGGCCACCGAAGCCATGTGCATCGCTTCGAGAGTCTCGGTGAGCGAACCGATCTGGTTCACTTTTACGAGAATCGAGTTAGCGATGCCCTTGTCGATGCCCATCTGGAGGCGCTTGGTGTTGGTGACGAAGAGGTCGTCGCCCACCAACTGGCACTTCGAGCCGATCGCGTCGGTCAGAATCTTCCAGCCGGCCCAATCGTCTTCGGCCATACCGTCTTCAATCGAGATGATCGGGTACTTCGAAACGAGGTCGGCCCAGAACTCGGCCATCTGCTCGGAGCTGCGCTCAGAGCCGTCCGACTTCTTGAAGACGTACTTCTTTTTCTTCTTATCGTAGAATTCGCTGGCCGCGGGGTCGAGCGTGATGGAGATCTGCGTACCGGGCTTGTAGCCGGCCTGCACGATGGCTTCCATCAGCACTTCGAGAGCTTCTTCGTTCGACTTCAGGCTCGGCGCGAAGCCGCCCTCATCGCCAACGGAAGTAGAGTAGCCGCGCTTCTTCAGCACGCCCTTCAGCGTGTGGAACACTTCAGCGCCCATGCGGAGCGAATCGGAGAACTTGGTGGCCCCGTGCGGCGCAACCATGAACTCCTGCAGGTCGACGGAGCTATCGGCATGCGCGCCGCCGTTGATAAGGTTCATCATCGGCACGGGCAAAATGCAGGCATTCACGCCACCCAGGTAGCGGTAGAGCGGCAGGCCATGGCTATCGGCGGCGGCGCGCGCGGTGGCCATGGAGACGGCGAGGATGGCGTTGGCGCCCAGCTTGCCCTTGTTGGCCGTGCCGTCGGTGGCGATCATCTTCGCGTCGACTTCGGCTTGACGCGAGGCGTCCATGCCGATGATGGCCGGTTCAATCTTCTTGTTGATGTTGTCGACGGCCTTGCGCGTGCCCTTGCCCAGGTAGCGCTTCTTGTCGCCATCGCGCAGTTCCACGGCTTCATGCTCGCCGGTAGATGCGCCACTCGGAACGGCAGCGCGTCCCATGCTGCCATCCACTAAATACACATCGGCTTCCACGGTGGGATTGCCACGCGAGTCCAGAATCTCGCGGCCTACTACTTTAACGATTTCCGTCATTGTACCCGCTATTTTCGCATACCGGGCTTGCTAAGCTAACGGTCGAATGAGAGTTTTGGCCTTATTCCTGCTAGCCGGTTCCCTCTGGGGCCAGTGGACCTACCAGATCGTGAAGACCTATCCGCACGACCGGGAGGCGTTTACGCAGGGACTCGAATACCGCAACGGCTTCCTGTACGAAGGCACGGGGCTGCACGGCCGCTCGACGCTGCGGAAGGTGAAACTCGAATCGGGGGTGGTGCTGCAGAAGCTTTCGCTGCCCGCGCAGTACTTCGGCGAAGGGATTTCGGTGGTGGGCGACCGCATCGTACAGCTCACCTGGCAATCCGAAGTTGGTTTCGTCTGGGGCTTGAACGATTTCAAGCTGCAGAACAAGTTCACCTATCGCGGCGAGGGATGGGGGCTCACCACCGACGGCAAGAATCTGTACTTTAGCGACGGCACGGACGAGATCCGCGTTCTCGACGGCAAGACGCTGACGGAGACCCGCCGCATCCGCGTCCGCGAGAATGGCCGCCCCCTGCCCGAGTTAAACGAGCTCGAATGGGTCGAAGGCGAGATCCTCGCCAACGTCTGGCAAACGGACCGCATCGTCAAAATCAATCCCCTCGACGGCCGCGTCACCGGCTCCATCGATCTCTCCGGCATCCTCCCCCCGGCTGAACGCGCCGGCACCGACGTCCTGAACGGCATCGCCTACGACGCAGCCGGTAAGCGCCTCTTCGTCACCGGCAAGCTCTGGCCGAAGCTCTTCGAAATCAAGCTGGTGAGGAAGAAGTGACCCGGCGCCAACTCGGCCCGCTTCTGCTGCTGCCCATCGCCGCCGGCTGCTCCCGGCCCCCGGCCCCTCCGCCCCCGGCCGATCCCGTCAAACCGGCGGGCAACAACGCCTGGCGCCGCGATGAGAACTGGTTCTCCTACACCCCCGCCGCCCAACCCGACCGCGTCTACTTCGGCCGCCTCTTGGCCCACCTCCGCCTTCCCGGCAAACCCGCCAAGTTCGGTAGCGACCGCATTCTGTGGCTTCGTTTCGACAACGGACGCTGGAACGTCGAAACCGCCACAAACTACCGCGGCCCGCTGCTGCCCGCGCCGCTCGCCGCCGCCCTCGAACCCTTTCTCACCGAGCGCGAAGAGATCTACTTCTGGGCGTTCAACGTCGGCGATACGCCGGAGTTCCGCCAGGAAGCGCAAAAGCTCGAACAGGACCTTCTTGCCGGCAAGTTTATCTCCGCCGACGAAGAACCTTAGAACAAGTACGCCGCCAGCAGTTCCTTCATCTCTGCCAGCACCTTCTTGCGCTCCTCCACCGTGGGCTGCGCGTAGGCGTAGGCGATCAGCCGCTCCCCCGCCTCCGTGGCGATGCGCAGCTTCAAATCGAGCGACGCCGAACTCTTGACGCCCAGCCAGTTCACCATGAACAGCCGCACCAACCCGCCCGGCCCAGCGCCCGGCGCAGTCTGCTGACTCTTCGCCGTAGCGCTCACATGCTGCCCCAGCGCAATCGCGCGGAAGTCCGGCCGTTCATCCAGAAACGCCACGTAGGCGTCCACCACCTTGCTCAAAAACTTGGGCCCGTCGGCTAACAACGACTTCAGCAGAATCTTCTGCAGCCGTGCCCGGAACTCGTCCATGTGCCGCACCGCGATCGCGTCGATGATCTCCTGCTTGCCCGGAAAGAAGCGGTACAGCGCCCCCACCGAAATGCCCGCCGCCTCGGCGATTCTACTCGTCGTAATCTGCTCGAGCGGCATCTCGGCCAACAGGGCGGACGTCCCGGCATAGATCTGCTGGATCGTATCGAGGCTGCGTTCCTGGACCGGAGTACGGCGCACGTTTTTGACACTATCATGCCCGGAATGGTAAAAGCGAATAGGACTTCGCTTTTATGCCAGTACCGATTTCGCAAATGTGGACCGTCGCCAGCTACGTGCTGAAGCAGAAGCTCGCCGGGCGAAAACAGTACCCGCTGGTGCTGATGCTGGAGCCGCTTTTCCGCTGCAACCTCGCTTGCGCCGGGTGCGGCAAAATTCAATATCCGGCCCATATTCTCAAGAAGAACATGTCCGTCGAAGACGCCCTCCGCGCCGTCGACGAGTGCGGCGCGCCCATGGTCTCCATCCCCGGCGGCGAGCCCCTGATGCACCCGCAGATTGGCGAAATCGTGGCCGGCCTCATCGAACGCAAGAAGTACATCTACCTCTGCACGAACGCCCTGCTGCTCAAAGAAAAGCTGCACCTGTTCACCCCGTCCAAGTACCTGAGCTTCTCGGTCCACATGGACGGCGATAAGGACCATCACGACCTCTCCGTCTGCAAGGAAGGCGGTTATGAACTCGCCTACGAAGGAATCAAGGCAGCCTTGGCCCGCGGCTTCCGCGTCACCACCAACACGACGCTCTTCGATGGCGCCGACCCCAACGGCGTCCGCCAGTTCTTCGATGACATGATGGCGCTCGGCGTCGAAGGCATGATGCTCTCTCCCGGCTACTCCTACGACAAAGCGCCCGACCAAAAGAGCTTCCTCGGCCGCGCCCGCACCCGGCGGCTGTTCCGCGCCATCCTGTCCAATCGCAAGCCGGCGTGGAAGTTCAACATGTCGCCGCTCTTTCTCGAATTCCTGATGGGTAAGCAGGAGTACCACTGCACCCCTTGGGGAATGCCGACCTATAACCTGTTCGGCTGGCAGAAGCCGTGCTACCTGCTGCAGGATGGCTACGCCGAATCGTTTGCCGAGTTGATGGCATCCGTAGAGTGGCACAAGTACGGCACGGAAAGCGGCAACCCCAAGTGCGCCAATTGCATGGTGCATAGCGGCTACGAAGCCTCGGCCGTTGATTTCACCTTTGGGTCGCTGCGCGGCCTGTGGGAGAGCGGCCGGGCGATGTTCTTCGACCGCCACCCCGACGCCGAAGCGCTCGAAATTCTCAAGGAGCCCGTACGGCCCTTGTTTACCCCCGATAAGCTAGTCCAGCTGGAAGGACACAAAACCGGAGTCAAGCAGTGAGTCAAGAAGAGTTACAAGGCGCTTCCTATCAGATGGCCAGCGAAGCCGAAGTGTTGGAAGCGCTCGAGCAGGCATTTGACTACCGCGGTGACGTCACCATTACCCGCCGCGACGGCACCTCCATTGAGGGCTACATCTTTGATCGCTGGACCGGGCCGACCCTCGCCGACAGCTACGTCCGCCTCTTCCCGAAAGACACCGACCAGAAGATCTCCGTCCCTTACTCCGACGTCGGCGCCCTTCACTTCACCGGCCGCAACACGGCGGCCGGCAAAAGCTGGGAAGCCTGGATGAAGAAGTACATCGAAAAGAAGATGGCGGGCGAGAAGAATATCGAACTCCTCCCCGAAGACCTCGGCTAACCCTTTCCCAAACCGACTTCGAGCAGCATCTGCCGCAGCGCCAGCATCCCACCGGCCCCGTCCTGCCGGTGTTCCATTAAGCCCTCTTTCCCCAATAAAATGTAGACCGGAAAGCCCTTCGGGTCCACCAAGCGAACGAGGTCCGTATCCTGCGTCAGGACGACCTTCGGCGACCGCGGGCTCTTAGCGAGAAACTCCGTCACCTGCGCGCGCGTTTCGCCCACGTTCACCGCTAGCATCGTCAACTGCCCGGGCGCGTACTCTTTGTAAACGGATTCGAGCGCCGGTTGCTCCCGCCGGCAGTACCCGCACCACGTCGTCCAAAACTGGATCAGTACCGGCTTGCCTTTCAGCGAATTGGAGTCGAACTTCTCCCCGCTCATCGTCTTGCCGGAGAAGGCGGGTACCCGCTGCGCTGCGCCAAAGCCGTAGGCGGCAGCCGGAAACGTCCAAATAAAATTACGGCGATCCATGCTTCCATCGTAATCCAGTGCTGTAGCCTGAAATTCATGCGCCGATTTCTTTTGAGCCTGACTCTGGCCTTCTCGGCTAGCGCCGCGGATTGGTCGCTCGAAAAGCTCTACACCCGGCCGTTCGTCTGGGGGACGGCTCCTGCTCGCCTCACCTGGGCCGAGAAGGCGCCGACTTTAGTCTTCTTGTGGAACGAGGAGGGCCGCCGGTTTCTGGATCTCTACGCCTGGCACGCCCCGGCCAAGCGCCGCGTCCGGCTCACAAATCTGGAATTCGCACGGGACGAGTTCAACCCACTCCCGGACGAGAATGACGAGCGGCTGAAGGCCAGCCGGATGCCCAGCGCCGGACTCTCGGACTTCGCCGTTTCCGCCGATGGCGCCCGGGTGGCCTACGTGTGGCGGGGCGATCTCTATCTCGCCCAGGCGGACGGCTCGAAGAGCGTGCGGCTGACCCAAACCAAGGCCTCCGAAGGCGCCCCCGCGTTCTCCCCCGATGGCCAACGGCTCCTGTTCCGCCGCGGCGGCGAACTGTTCACCCAGCATCTCGAAACCGGCTTCCTGGTGCAGATTACGGAGGACCCCACCGGCGCCGCCACCTGGTCCCCTGACGGCACCCGCATCGCCTACACCAAATCTAGCCCCGGCACGACCCGGACGCAGGTGCTGATGAACTACTCCGGCCAGTTCGCCCGGGCGCAGTCGTTCAACCGCGGAGTGGCCGGGGACGACGGCGGGGCCTCCTCGCGCTACGTCGTCGCCAGCACCGGCGGCAAACCGGTCCAACTCCAAGACGCTTTCCCCGGCCAGCGCGCCCGTTTCTCGCAGCCGGTCTGGTCGCCAGATAGCCGGTCCCTTCTCGTTACCGCCGTCTCCGCCGACCATCACACGAAGCAAGTCTGGGTGCTGGACGCGAAAACTGGCAAAGGAAAATCCGTCTTCGAAGCTCGGGACGACCGCTGGGTCAGCGCCGAGTTTGAAGGCTGGTCGCCCGATTCGCAGTCGCTGCTCATTGCCAGCGACCGCGACGGTTTCCTCCATCTCTCCAAGGTTCCCGCAGCGGGGGGAAGCCCACTGCCGCTCACCAAGGGCAATTGGGAGATGGACACGGAAAGCTTCAGCTACCCGCCGCAATGGATTGGCGATCAGATTGTTTATTGCTCAACCGAAGCCGGCACGAACCAGCGGCAGCTGTACCGCATCGCGCCCGACGGCACCGGCAAGCGGCCCCTTACCACCCGCGCTGGCCTCAACGTCGGCGCGATGAGTAAAGACGGCCAGTTTCTCGCCGTCCTCCACGCCAATCTCAACGCCCCGTGGGACCTGTTCGTAAACAACGAGCGGGTCACCGTCTCCCCCCGCCCGGAGTTTGCCAGCTACGATTGGCCCAAAACCGAATTCGTCGAGTTCCCTTCCCGCGCCGACCGCGCCACCGTCAAAGCCAAGCTGCTGCTGCCGCCCGGCTATTCGCCGCAGAAACAGTATCCCTGCGTATTCTTCATCCATGGCGCCGGCATCGCTTCTTCGGTGCTGCAGCAATGGGGCTCCTATCTCGATCTGCGATTCGTCTTTAATGCCTATCTGGCCAACTCCGGCTACGTCGTCATGGACCTCGACTACCGCGGCTCCTCCGGCTACGGCCGCGACTGGCGCACAGGCGTCTATCTCCACATGGGCGGGCCGGACCTGCAGGACGTCCTCGGAGCCGTCGACTATCTGAAAGCGCGCGGCAGCGTCGATATGAATCGCCTCGGCATCTGGGGCGTCAGCTATGGCGGCTTCATGACGAACATGGCCCTCTTTCTCTCGCCCGGCACCTTCAAGGCCGGTAGCTCCTGGGCCGCCGTCAACGATTGGGAAAACTACAATCCCGGCTATACCCAGCAGCGGCTCTCCACGCCCGCCGCCCATCCCGAAGCCTACCGCCGCAGCTCGCCCATTACGTTTTCAGGGAACTTGCGCGACCACCTGCAAATCGTCCACGGCATGGTGGATTCGAACGTGCTGTTTCAAGACGCGGTTCAGTTGACGGAGAAGTTGATTCACGAGCGGAAGCCGTTTGACGAGATCTTCTATCCGCAGGAAGACCATGGCTTCGTCCGCGACGAGACGCTGATCGATGCCTTCGGCCGCACCGCCCGCTTCTTCAACCAGCACCTGAAACCATGACCCTGCCCCGCTTCTATCCCATTATCGACTCGGTGGAATCCGCCGACGCCGTGTTGCAAGCCGGTGCGCAGATTGTGCAGTGGCGTCATAAGGGCCCACTCACGCGGCAAGCCCTCGAAACGGCCTCCGCCATCGCGGAGCTTTGCCGCGAAGTGCCGCTCGTCATCAACGATCGGGCCGACCTCGCCAAGCTTCTCGGAGCAATGCTGCATCTGGGCCAGGACGACCTCCCGGCCGCCCTCGCGGTGCAATTCGTCAGCAACATTGGTCTATCCACGCACAACGCCGCGCAGATGCAGGCCGCCAATGAAGAGCCCGTTGTTTACCACGCTCTCGGCCCCATCTTCGCCACGGTCTCGAAGGAAAACCCGGACCCGGTGGTCGGTCTCGACGGTCTACGCGCCATTGCGCCGTTATCGAAACGCCCGGTGGTGGCCATCGGCGGCATTACGCTCGCCACCGCCGCCAGCGTCATCGAAGCCGGCGCCCATTCCGTCGCGGTTATCGGCGCGCTGCGGCAAGGAAACATTGAACAGACCGCCCGAGCCTGGATCCAGCATCTGCGTTAGGGCTCCAGTTCGTAGGAGTACGCCCGGCCTTCAACGAAGATCTGGCGCAACTTCAACCCGCTTCCCGAGCGGGTGAACTTCAACTCCGCCGCGCCCGGCCCTTCCCGCAGAACCCGCTTGGCCGGCACCGTGGCCCGGTGCCCTTCGTCGTCGACTAACGTGATCACGGACGTCGATCCGCCGTTGTCCACCGTACCAACCCGGTACTCTCCCGCGGGCAGCAGCGTCGCCCCCACCTGAGCCGCAAACGGCAGCCGGACCGTCGCAATCTCAGCCGCCATCGCGACCGCGGCGCAGGCTGCCAACATCATCAATTTCTTCTTCATGGCATCAAGCCCTCCACCCTCTCAGATGGACGCCAGCACCACCAAATTTCGCCATTTACACAACTTTGCAGGACTCCTCCATACTGGAGTGTGACCAAACGATGACCACGCCCAAACATAGCCTGGGACTCTTCGACGCCACCACCATTGTCATGGGCTCCATGATCGGGTCTGGCGTCTTCATTGTCGCGGCGGATATCGGCCGCCAGGTCGGTTCTCCGGGCATGATGTTGATGGCCTGGGTGGTCACCGCGCTGCTGACGCTGATCGCGGCTCTCAGCTACGGCGAACTCGCCGCGATGATGCCCAACGCCGGCGGCCAGTACGTCTACCTTCGCGAGGCCTTCGGGCCGCTCTATGGCTTCCTTTACGGCTGGACGTTTTTCACCGTCATCCAAACCGGCACCATCGCCGCCGTGGCGGTCGCCTTCGCGAAGTTCCTCGGCGTCTTCCTGCCAGATCTTTCACAAAAAGCCGTCGCCATCGTGCTGATCGTATTTCTTACCTGGCTGAATACCCGCGGCCTCCGCACCGGCGCTCTGGTGCAGAACATCTTCACGGTGGCCAAGACGGGCGCCCTGCTGGGCCTGATCGGCGCGGCCTTTTTCGTAGGGCGCAATGATGCCGCCGTCGCCCGCAACTTCGGCGAGAACTTCTGGGCCGGAGGCTTCGACGGCCTCACGGCCATCCGGGTGCTGGGCGTCGCGCTGGTCGGTTCCTTGTTCTCGTCCGACTCCTGGAACAACGTCACCTTCACGGCCGGCGAAACACGGAACCCCCAACGGAACGTACCGCTTTCGCTGCTGCTCGGCGTGGGCTTGGTTTCCATCCTCTACCTGCTCGCCAACTACGCCTATCTGCTCGTTCTGCCGTTTGAGCAGATTCAGAATGCCGCCCAGGACCGCGTCGGCACCGCCGCGGCCAGCGCCATCCTCGGCCCGGTGGCCGTTCAGGTGATGGCCGCCGCCATCATGGTTTCCACCTTCGGCTGCGCCAATGGGCTCACCCTGGCCGGCGCTCGCGTCTACTACGCCATGGCGCTCGACAACCTGTTTTTCCGCCAGGCCGCGCGGCTCGATCCGAAGACTCAGGTGCCGGTTACCTCGTTGTGGATTCAGTGCCTTTGGGCCTGCGGATTGACGCTCACGGGCAGCTATAGCGATCTGCTCGACTATGTTATATTCGCTGTTTTGCTTTTCTACATCCTGACGATTGTGGGGATCTTTGTGCTGCGCCAGGCGCGCCCCGAGGCCGACCGGCCCTACAAAGCGTTTGGATATCCGGTGTTGCCAGCTCTCTACATCCTCCTTGCGAGTAGTATTGAGCTGTTGCTGTTGCTGTACAAACCTAGCTTTACGTGGCCCGGGCTGATCATTGTTTTACTCGGCATCCCGGTATATTTCTGGTGGACGAAAGGGAAGGTCAAGGCATGAGTCTATTTGCAACCAAGCCGCTCTCGCGGATTCTTGAAGAGTCGGAAGGCGGAGAGCATACGCTCAAACGCACGTTGTCCGCGACTCAGTTGGTGGCCCTTGGGATTGGCGCCATCATCGGCGCCGGTATCTTTACCCTCACCGGCGTCGCCGCCGCCGAACACGCTGGCCCGGCCATCACCCTGGCCTTTATCGCCGCCGCCATCGGTTGTGCCTTCGCCGGCCTCTGCTACAGCGAATTCGCGACGATGATCCCTATCGCCGGCTCGGCTTATACCTACGCCTATGCCACCATGGGCGAGTTACTGGCCTGGATCATCGGCTGGGACCTGGTGCTGGAATACGCTGTCGGCGCCGCCACCGTCGCCGTGGGATGGAGTGGCACCTTGGTTTCCCTCCTCCAAAATCTCGGCATCCATCTACCGCCCACCCTCATCACCTCGCCATTTGAACCCATCAAACTGGCCGATGGCAGTATGGCCACCGGCCTCATCAACCTTCCGGCGGTATTTATCGTCTGCGCCATCTCCCTTCTGCTGATGCGCGGCATCCAGGAATCGGCCCGCGCCAACGCGATCATCGTCGTGCTGAAAGTCGCCGTCATCATCGTCTTCATCGCCATTGGTTGGTCCTTCGTCGACTCCTCCAATCACACGAACTACATCCCGATGAACGAAGGGGGCAGCCGCTACGGTTGGTCCGGCATCCTCCGCGCCGCCGGCGTCATCTTCTTTGCTTATATCGGCTTCGACGCTGTATCCACCGCGGCGCAGGAGGCCAAGAACCCGAAGCGGGATATGCCGATCGGCATTATCGGTTCGCTGCTGGTTTGCACCATCCTCTTCATCCTGTACGCCCACGTGCTGACGGGCATCGTGAACTACAAGGAACTCAACGTGCCGAGCCCCATCACCCTGGCGCTCAACAAGATGCCGTATACCTGGCTCGCCATCATGATGAAGGTCGCCGTGCTGGCCGGCCTCACTTCGGTCATCCTGGTCATGCTCCTCGGCCAAAGTCGCGTGTTCTTCTCCATGTCCCGCGACGGCCTACTGCCGAAGCTGTTCAGCGAGATCCACCCGAAGTTCCAGACCCCGTGGCGCAGCAACCTGCTCTTCATGGTGTTCGTCAGCTGCTTTAGCGCCTTTGCCCCCATCTCGGTCGTTGGCGAAATGACCTCCATCGGCACCCTGTTCGCCTTCGTGCTGGTCTGCGGCGGCATTCTGGTGATGCGGAAGACGCATCCCGATCTGCCGCGGCCCTTTAAGACCCCGCTGGTGCCCCTGGTGCCCGTTCTCGGCGTTCTGGTCAACTTGGGCCTGATGGCTGGCCTCGGCTGGTCCAACTGGCTACGTCTCTTTCTCTGGATGGGCCTCGGGCTCGCTATCTACTTCGGTTACAGCCGGCACCACAGCCGGCTCCACACCCACCCCGTTAAGGGCGGCCGCTAGGTTCCCTAGATCCTCTGCTTGGAAGGGCCGCACTAAAACTTCGTGAGCGAAGTTCGCGGCCCAACTGATCGACTCCACCTTGGAGCGGCGGCGCATGGTCAGCAGCGTCTGGCTCATCTTGTGGCCCCGCCGGGCCAGGATGGCCAGCGCCATTGTGGAGACGCGATTCGATGGGTCCTGCGCTGCCCGTTCCACCAGCGGCATCATTGGCTCCAGGTCCTTCCGCCGGGCGATACCTTCAATCAAATTGGCCCGCACCCGTTCATTTGGGCTCAGATAAAGCTCTACGATTTTGTCCGTGCTCAACAAATGCCGCCCCAGCAGCTTGGCGGCCTTCGACTGCACCCGAATGTCCGGGTGCCGCGTAAACTTCAGCAGCGTCACGGCGATCCGATTCGGCTCCGGGGCATCCTCCACCAAAGCGAGGCACCGTTGAATTTCGGCGTACGGCACCTCCAATGGCCAAGCCCGCTGCGCGAGAAGCCGTTGGAGCAGCTTCATATCGAACAGCGAATCCCGCGCCATGGCAATGGACATCAATTCGGTGGCCTGCCTGTCCTTCAAAACCTCCGGCTCCAACAGAGCCCGCGCGACAATATTCGACTCGATCAAAAACTCCGCCTGCCCCTCGGTATCCCCCTGGAGCGTCGTCATCAGATAGTCGAACAGATCCGGCGGTTCCGATAGGCTAATCCAAGTCTCCAGCTGCCGGCTGGCGCTGGTGGCGCAACTAGAGAGAACGGACGTCCAATTTTCGGCATTTGACCGCATCGTATGTGCTCGTATCGGCCAAACCTCCGGAATTTTGAGCAGCTCGTGAGTTATACTCCACTTTATGAGACTCGTCCTGTCGCTCTTCGCACTTTCGGTCGTCGCGTATTCCGCCCCCGATTTTACCGGTTCCTGGAAAGTGAACGTCGCCAAAAGCAACTTCGGGGCGATGCCCAGCCCCGACAAGTACACCCGGGTGATCGAGCACAAGGAACCCACGGTGAAAATCGAGGAGAGTCAGTCCTCCGAACGCGGTGAGTGGACAGGAATTATCAACCTGAAGACCGATGGTACGGAAACCTCCAGCGAAATCCGCGGGAATGCCCTGAAATCAGTTTCCCGCTGGGATGGCGAAGTCCTCAGCATCCTCAACGACCGGCTCTCCCTCTCGGCCGACAAACAAACCCTTACCCTGCAGCGTAAAATCGATACGCCGAACGGCGTGCTGGAGCAGTCAGTCGTTTTCGAGCGGCAGGACAGTACAGTAAAGTAGCTACGAAGGTCGGAATTTACTTGCGCGATTAGAGTTCTTTCATTAACTTGTTTATATGGCTCTTTTTTATTGGGGCCCGGCAAGCTTATGAAAAAACTCTTTATCGGGAATATTCCCTTTCAAGCAACCGAAAACGAACTGGAGTCTTGGTTCGCTCAGCAAGGTTTTACCCCAACCGCCGTCGCGATCGTTCACCATCGTCTTACGGGTGACTCTCGTGGCTTCGGCTTTGCCGATTTCGCAACCCCCGATGAGGCCCTGCAAGCCGTCGAGACTCTCAACGGGGGCGACTACCAGGGTCGCCGGCTGATGCTGAGTGTGGCGCGTAGTGAAGGTCCGGCGGTGCAAGCCGCGGGCGAACAGGTATCGCACCGCGCTTAATTCAAAACTCCGTTCCCATGTCAGCCATGCGACACTAAGGGAAGGCATGTGGGGTTATTGGCAGCTTTCGCTGCGCTTGGTTTTTTTAGGCTTCCTGGCTCCGCTCTCCATCGGTCTTACCATGGCCTTGGCCGGGTACTTTCTTACCCGGAATTCGGCCGACCTTGAGATTAATGGAGACGTAGTGAGGGCGCGCGTCCGCGAAAGCGAAATGCGAGGCGAGAGCTACTGGGTTTTGTTTGAGTATCTCGACGATAAGTCGGTACTCCACCGGGGAGAAGCCCTGCTTGACGGTCCTGGAGCTGCCGCCGCCAAGACGGCCGGATTTGTCGAAATCCGGTATGATCGCCGGCGCCCCGAGCTCTACGACATCGCTACCAGCGGTCGCCAGAGCATGGATCGCTCGCTACGTATCGGCGTTCTTAGCCTAGGATTGCTGCTGATGCTTGTCGCCGTCGGCATCCTGGCTCGCCGGGCATTCCAAATCTTCCGGATCGTGCGGCTCCTCAAGAAGGGCTTTGCCCTCAATAGTGCCGTCCGAACCCACGTGGTCGAAGATAAGTCGCAGGTGGTATGAGGGCGTGTCGCCGGTGATTCCGCCCAACTACGTAGCGAAATTTCCGGTCGGCCACCCGATTCGGGTGGTGTTTGACCGCGACGAGCCCCGGCGAAGCGAAGTCGATCTGTTTGGCATTCGGGCCGGCCGCTAACTAAAGAAAGAAGGAAAAGCCAGCGGAGTACTCCGTTTGGCCAATCCACCCAGTCCGGTTGAACAGGGGAAACGGCTTCGGGGTCGCGTACTGGCGCACGTCGAAGCGAATCAGAAACATCGGACTAACCCGGATCTTCAGCCCTCCGCCATAGTTGACCCCGAACTTCGTCGAGCCGCCCCCCTGCGTCGCCGACGCCCCGGGCTGGACAAAATTCGAAAAGTGCACGCCGCCGGTGGCAAAAGGACGAATTCGCTTACCCTCCCGCGTTGCGTACGTCAGAAAGTTGTACATTCCCTGATGCGTCGCCATGCCCTGGCGCTCCCCGGTCGAATCGAAAACCAACTGAGTCCGGTTATAGGCATAGCCGAACTCGTGGCCAAAGAAGGTATCCGAGTTGGTGGTCATCCGGAAGCCAAGCCGGAAGCCCCCGTCAAGGCTGTACTCGTTGGGAGCGTCGGGGCTCTGGGAACTGCTCCCCAACGCGGCCCGGGAAAATCGGTGCTGGCCACCGTGGACCCCCACCTCAAGCAACTGCGCCGAACAGACAATGGCAAACAAACCGAGAAGTGTGAAGAAGCGCATTTTCGTCTAAATCAAGATCAAGTGGATTTCTTGGCGTTCGGACCCGGCTATCAGTGCCGTTTCGCTGGAGGATTCAAAGCTCCGCGGATTCAGGCCGAGCAGTTCGTCCAAATTCGCGAGCAGCTTCCGGCGCGACGCGACAATCACCCAGATCGGCAAACCCATCGAGATGCATCTCGGCTCTTCCGGGGTAAACCGAAGAACCACTTCGCCGCTCTCCGCCAGCAGGCTATAACAGCTACTAATTCCGATGCGCACGGTCTGGGCCGCGTTACCAAGAAGTTCGGGATCCGTAAACCCCGATTGCACCCCGGCTAACCCCAAAACCCCACACTCTGCTAACACCGGGGCACCGGAAGCCAGCGCCTCCCTTCCGGCCAAAAGCTCCGCCACCAGAGTCCGGGCTTCCTGCTCGGAACTCACCACATGCAGTGCTCCGCCGTGCTCCTCAAAGGCCGCCCGGAACCGTTCCAACCGCTCCTCCATCGTCCAGTTCCGCACCACCAGCAGGGGCTCCGGAGGCGTCGACGGCTTCTGAAACTTCTTGCGGCCCAGCGCCAGCCGCAGGCTCTCCAATAGGGCGTCACCCGCCATTACTTTTTGCCCTCCCGCCACGCTTGCCGAAAGCTCTTCGCCGGGGGCGCCGGCAGCCCCCACTCCTCCCGCCAGAAGGCCCGCAGCATTTGCCCCGCGAACTCGTAGAGCCGCGGTTTCCGCATGACGTATCCCCATAGCCGGAACTTCCAGCCGCCCACTTCGAGGGGCGCCTCTTCGCGCAGCCGTAGCGGTAGACCTTCCGTGTCGATCCCAACCGGGCAATCCACCCCACCGCCGCCGACGCGTCCCGGTAGACACGCCCCGCAACGCACGCAACGCAACAGGTCCCGCCTCTCCGGGCTCGCCAACAGCTCGCTGCGGCCGCCATCCACCAGAATCAGGCAGAGTTCCTCCGGCCCGTCCAACTCCCCGGCGCGCCGCGGGCCCGTGAGGAATCGGGTGGTGTCGCTGGGGAGCAGTGGCAAAAACACCGCCAAATCCCGCATCCGCGGCAGCACTTTCTCAATGCCCGCCACCACAACTTGAATCTTGGGCCCGGTTCCCCCCGGGTGCTCGCCGGTCAGGCAGATCGCTCCGGCATCCGCGATCAGGAACGCGGCCGCTGAGATCCGCAGCGCCCCGTCTGCCAGTTCCAGGCTCTCCGGATCCGCCGGCGACTCCCCCCGTAGATACGCTTCAACGCCCGGTTCAAGCCGTTCGGCATGCCGCCGCAGGCTCTCTGCACCGCCCGGAACCGGGATCTCTCGCTCGCGTGTCAACAGCTCCAGATAATCGGCAACCTCGTCCGCGCCGCGAAGATAGACTACCGTGCCACCCTGGGCCGTCAGTTGCTTATCCAGTTCGGCTAAGTAGTGGTCCAGATTGGCTAGGACATGGCTGCGAATCTCGGTGGGCTTCGTCATCGGCTGGCGAGGACCTCGGCCAAATGCACCGTCTCGATCGCATGACCTGCCTTTTCGAGAGCCCGCCGCAGCAGCAGGAGTCGTTCCGCCTCCATCCCAATGACGTGGCTCGCCCCACTCGCCCCAATGCGGTTTACCAGCGCCGGGCTCACCGGCTCGCCACGCCCCCACAATTTGCCACTCCCCGCCCAATCGCTAACGGACACCTGCTCGAGTCCCTTAACGTGCGCGAGTAAGCGGGGACCGCAGTTCAGTCCCTCGGCCTCCTGCACCACCGCGGCGTGCTCAAACCGGGCGCCGACATCCTCCACGCGCGCGACCTCCACCAAGAAGCGCGAGAATTCCCATACTCGCCCCGCCAGCTCCCGGGCCGCCAGGCCGCCAAACTCGGGCAACCGTTTCCGCAGCATCGTCGCGCATGCCGTGGAGGGCGTCACCACATATTCCGCATCCGCAAAACTCCTGAGAAAGTGCTCTCCCACCAACTGCGCCTGCTCCCGGCACCCGGCCTCGTAGGCAGGGCGGCCACAGCACGTCTGCGCCGGCCGGAACTCCACTTCGTAGCCCGCCCGCGCTAGCACTTCCGCCATGGCTAACCCCGCGCTCGGCAGCAGTTGATCCACCACGCACGTCACGAAGAGGGAGACCCGTTTGGTCATTGCTGCCCAGCGTATCAGGAGTGTGACGAACTGTACAATGAAAGGGTGAATCGCCGCCGCCTATTCGCCGTGTTTTTTTCGCCGCTCCTCGCCTGGGGGCAGGCCGCCGCGGCCACCTTCCGCGGCAAACTGCTCGCTGGCCAAGTCCTCGATTCCGCCTCCGGCCGCATCCGGCTGACCGGCGACGAACCCACGCTGGGCGTGCTGAACGACCCCCGCGTCATCGGCTTGGATCTCGAACTTACGGGCCAAAGCCGCGGCCCGGACGCCCTTGAAATCGACCCCATTCATAAGAAGGCGATGTACGCGCTCAAAGACGGAAAACGCCTCTTCGTGACATACTGGTGCGACATCTGCTCCATCCGGACTTATACCCCGGGCCAATGCTGGTGCTGCCAGGAGCAGACCGAGCTTGACCTTCGCGAACGGTACGAATAACTTGCGCTCCTCCCTTTTCCTCGCTCTTCTCATGACCTCTGAACTTACGGCCGCCCGCTACGAAGCGAAGTCCGCCGTCGATGACGGCATCGGAATCTATACCCTCAGGGATACGACGGCTGACGTCGTCGTCCGCATCGCCCCCACCCTCGGCGCCAACGCTTACAGCATGAAGGTGAAGGGCCAGGAGATCCTCTTCTCCCCCTATGAAAAGCTGAGCCAGTTGAAGGCCAAGCCAACTCTGCTGGGCACACCCTTTCTGGCGCCTTGGGCCAACCGGCTCGACCACGAAGGCTTTTACGCCAACGGCAAGCACTACGCCCTCGACCCCGGCATCGGCAACTACCGCTTCGACGGCAGCAAGCAGCCGATCCACGGCCTGCTGAACTATGCTCCCGAATGGAAAATGATCGGCATCTACGACGGCCCCGATCAGGCCTGGTTTACTTTCCGCCTCGAGTTCTTCCGCATTCCGGCCTACATGGCCCAGTGGCCCTTCGCCCACACCATCGACATCACCTATCGGCTGCAGAACGGCAACCTCGAAGTGCATACCGAGATCACGAATCTCTCCTTCGACGCGATGCCGCTCGTCATCGGCTACCATCCGTACTATCAGCTCACCGATGCGCCGCGCGACGATTGGCAGGTCACCCTGCCGGCACGCGAACATGTGAAGCTGAACGAAAAGCTGACGCCCACCGGCGAACGCGAACCGAACCCCTACACCTCGCCCGTCACCCTCCGGGGCAAGCAGCTCGACGACGTCTTTACCGGCCTGGCTGCCAACGCCACATTCTCGGTGAAGGGCAAGCAGCAGAAGATTGAAGTGGTCTACGGCCCCAAGTACCCGGTGGCGGTAGTATACGCTCCCCCCGGCCGCAACTTCATCTGTTTTGAACCCATGACCGGCATTACCAACGGCGCCAATCTGGCCCATGCCGGGAAGTACCCGGAGCTGCAATCCATCCCCGGCGGCGGCGTTTGGAAAGAGAGCTTCTGGGTTAAGCCGAGCGGCTTTTAGTCCGCATCACGATACCCACAATAATCAGTACCATCGCGGCCGGAACGATCGCCATCACCCAGACGAGCATCGGTCCGGCTACCGCGCGCTGCCCGGCATCCGCGGCAGCCTTGGCCACCTGCAGCAAGCCAACAATCCAGTAAGCCACGTAGCCCAGCAGGCCAACCCCCACCCCGATCATTGTGTTCGCAATCGCCCGCTTAGTTCCCATTCACCCAATCCATTACCCGTTTTTCGAGCACGTCCAGCGGTACAGCCCCGGTTGCCAGCACCACATCATGGAAAGCGCACACGTCAAACCGGGCGCCTAGCGTCTCCTGCGCCCTCCGGCGCAGCTCTTTGATTTTCAGCTCGCCAATCTTATAGCCCAAGGCCTGCCCCGGCCAGCCGATGTACCGGTCGATCTCGTTGGTGACATCGAGCTCGGTCTTCGGCGCATTGGCCAGGAAGTAGTCAATCGCCTGCTGCCGGCTCCATCGCTTGTGGTGAATCCCGGTATCTACGACCAGTCGCACCGCCCGCCACATCTCGTAGGTCAACTGGCCGAACTTGGCGTAGGGGTCATCGTACAGCCCCAACTCGTCGCCTAAGCTTTCAGCGTACAGGGCCCAGCCCTCCACATACGCCGTGAACCCGGCCTGGAAGCGCCGGAACTTCGGCACCTCGCCCATCTCCTGCGCGTAGGCGATTTGGGTGTGGTGGCCCGGCACGGACTCGTGCAAGCTAAGCGCCATCATCTCCCATTTGGGTCGCATCTCCGGCTTGTACAGATTGACGTGATACATCCCGGCGCGGGACCCGTCGCCCGCCGGGGGTTGATAGTAGGCCGCCGTCGTATCCGGCGCGATCTCGGCGGGGATCGGCTCGACGCCGTAAGGCGTGCGCGGCAGTTTCCGGAACAGCTTCACGAGCGTCGGGTCAATCCGCTTGGCCATGGCCCGGTAGCCTTCGAGCAGCTCGGCTCCAGTGGCGTAGTAGAAGCGTGGCTCGGTCCGCAGATACTGGAAGAACTCGGGCAGCGTTCCCGCAAAACCCACCTTTCGCTGCACGGAGTACATCTCATCCCGGATCCGCGCCACCTCGCGGAGCCCGATCGAGTGAATCTCGTCCGGGGTCAACCCGGTGGTGGTAAAGCTCCGGGCGAAGTATGCGTAGAGCTTGCCGCCCTCCGGCGCCTGCCAGATCCCCACCCCGTCGTAGCAAGCCGGCAGGTACTCCGCTTCCAGGAACTGCTTAAACTTCCGGAGCGCGGGAAACACGGCGGTCTCGATGACGAGTTTGGCTTCGTTTTGTAATGTTGGCGATTGGGCGGCAAACGGCGCCGCAAAGGGATTCGACTGCAACTGCCGTTCAATCTGGGCCGGTACCCGCTGCATGACGATTTTGGGCTGGACCAACTTGCGCCGCATCCCCTCCCGCATCAGAGCGATCGTCTGGTCCATGTAGACCGGAAAAGCCCGAAGCCTCGCTAGCCAGTCCTGATAGTCGCGCTCTTCGCGAAAATTCAACAGATTCGCAACGTCAGCGGTGTTCTGGATGCCGTCGCGCATATTGACCGGCACGAACCGCCAACCCAGCTCGTACTCCTCCACCTGCTCGGACAGCATCCGCTCGAAGATGGCCCGGTTCACGGCCTGAGCGGGAGTGGGCGGAAGCGCGCGAAGCCGCGCCAAGGCCGCCTTCGTATCGCTGTAGTCACGAGCGAGCGCAGCGGGGGAAAGGTCGGGCCACTTCTGCGCGTAGCGCCGGTCGCCCATCGTAGACGCAAAAATGGGAGAGATCCGTAGCGATCTCTCCCATTCCTGTTCAAACAGTTTCTCCAGGTCCTGAGCCGCCAAAGGCCAGGCCAAGGCGAGAACCAGAGGAGCCAGCCGCATTACTTCGCGCCGGGCGTAGCCTTCTTGGCCGGAGCAGGGGCCGCCGGAGCAGCGGGGGCCGCCGCGCCAGGGGCGTTCTTGTCATAGAGGCCCACCACTTCGCGGGTGATATCGATGGAAGTCGCCGCATACAGCACCGGGCTCTGCTGCGAGCTCACGTCGATGATGATCGCAAAGCCATTGTCGGTCGCGTACTTGTCGATGACGGCCATGATCTTTCCACCTAAGTCACCGAGCACCTTCTGCTGTTCGGCGTCGACTTCGGCCTGGAAATCCTCGGCATCGCGCTGGAGCGACTTCTGCTTGGCGTCGATATCCCGCATCAACTTGTTCTTCACATCCTCGCTGGCCGTGTTCGACGAAGCGCGGAGCTGGTTCTGCAGAGCCGCGATATCAGCCTGCTTCTTTTCCACTTCCTTCCGCCGGGGCAGGAACTTCTCTTCAAGCGACTTGGCCGCCGCTTGACCGTCCTTGGTGCCGATGATTGCGTTCTGGATGTGGATGATACCGACCTTCGAAGGGGCGGCTTGGGCGAAAAGGCTGATACCGGCGCCTAGAAGAAGGGCGGGCAACCAAAGGATCTGGCGATTCACGGTGGGAAAACTCCTAACTTACGTTAACTTGATTGTACTAGCAGGTTCGGCTAATGGTGAACCGGAACACCCGGCGGCGTTCAAAGAACGGCGTAGCCTGGCCCCACTGCACCACGGAATTGACGAAGGTCTGCTGATTGGGGAACTGCGAACGATCGAGCACCACGGGAGGTTGCAGGAACGTCTGCACGATCGTGGGGTTGTAGGCCCAGTAGAAGCGGAAGGGCGCGTTCACAACCGGCATCATGATCTGCATTTCGAGACCCGTCGACATGCGCATCTTCTCCGTCTCGGTGTTCACGGGGATCTGCTGATTGAAACCGGCCTGCGGGAAGAGGCTGTTGAGTTCCTCAACGCGCCGGGGATTCAATCGCAGTTGATTCTTGAGAGAGATCCGGTTGATGCCAGCGTCGAAGAAGGCCGCGAGCACCACCGGCCCAAAGATTGGAATCCGGTATTCGAAGTTTCCAATAAGCTGGGTGTCGCCGCCGGTCGTGGTCAACTGATACACCGGAATGCGCTGTGCCACCGGCACAAAGGTCTCGACACCATCCTGCAGCACCTTCTGCAGCCGAGCCGAACCGTCGTCGTTCAGCACGGCCACGCTCGCTTCGCTCGGAATAAACGAAATCGGCGAGATGCCCCAGATGTCGAAACCGCGGATGTCATTTTCACCACCCATGAAGATGCGGTTAAAGGGCGGAGCGACTTTGCCGCCGTAGCCGGAGATCAATCGGCCCAAGCCGCGCATACCAATCACGTGACCTTTCTTAAAGCCGCTGCGGAAATACGTCGAACTAATCGTGGGCTCAACCATGTTGACGTTGCCGCCCATGAAGGTTCCCGCAAAGGTCGTCGAAATGAACAAGCTGCGACCGCGCGTCGGGGTAATCGGGTGATCCACGGTGTTGTAGCTATACGACGGAACCACCTTGCTCGTGCGGATACCATCCAATTGGTTCGGTCCGTCCGTCCGTTGGAACGAGAGGAAGTTGAAGTAGTTGCTCGAGGCGTCTGACAACGTCGTTACGGTCGAGACGTCATAGCCGTAAGTCATGCTGACCCGGGCAAACGACCGTTTCAACTGCGTGGAGGCGAAGGCCGTGAAGCCCATGCCGTTGGTGACGTAGTTCAGCAGGTTCTGCGTACCGAGCGCCTGATAATAAGGGATCAGGTTGCGGCCGGAGAGCAGCGAGACTTCGCGGCCTTGGTCGTAATTGAACCGCTGCATGTATACGGTGAAGCCAGCCTGAATCGGCTTGTCGAACAGGTACGGCTCCGTGAACGAGAAGGTCACGTCGCGGATACGGTCACCCAACTGGCTGCTGATGCCGAGCGTTTCGCCCAAGCCCAGGAAGTTGTTGGTCGAATAGCCGAAGGAAACGAACGATCCGGAGATGCCCGACACGCCGCCCGAGAGCTGCACGGAGTTCTTGCCGCGCTCTTTCACCTTCAACGTGATGTCCACGGTATTGGTCCGGGTGTCGCGCTTGATCTCGGCCGCTTCGGCCTCTTTGAGCGCTTCAAAGTAGCCCAACTGGTTGAGGCGAAGGAGGGAGAGTTCCCACAGGCGGGTCGAGTACTGATCGCCTTCATCGACGAGTAGCTCGCGCCGGATGACCTTGTCGCGCGTGGTGACGTTGCCGGAGAAATCGATGCGGCGGACGAAAAACTGCTTTCCTTCGTCCACATTGATCGTGAGGTCGATTTTGTCGGTGCCCAGCTGCGGCTGGATATCCGGCTCCGGCACCATATCGATGTAGCCGAATTCGCCGTAGAGCTTCCGGATCTGCTCCATACCCTTGCGCAGCTTAGCAATCGAGAAGATGTCGCCCTCTTTCATCCCAAAAACCTGCGGAAGAATGGCTTCCGGCGTCCGGAACAGCTTCATGCCGACCGCGTTCAACTTGTTCAATTTGTACAGGCGGCTCTCTTCGATCGGGACGGTCACATCGGCACGCTTGCCCGGCTTGTTGGGGTAGAACAAAGGAATGCTGAAGCCTTTGCCGCCCACATCGCGAATCTTCACGGTGTGCTCGCCGGTGCGTGTCGTGAAGTAACCCTTCTCTTGGTAGAAGTTCACGATCATCTGCTTGTCCTGCTCAAGCTTCGTCGAGTCGAACGTCTTGGCGAAGAGGTTCTCAAACAGAATGGAGCGCGGGATGCCGACCGGGCGCAAACTGCGCATCGCCCGGCGAACCGCCCGGTCCGAAAACACCTTGTTGCCTTCGAGGTTGATCGCACCGACCTTTACCTTGGGCCCCTCGTCCACCTTGAAGACGACTTCCATCGACGACGGCGGGATCTGCCGCAGGTCCGGTTCGACCGTGGCGTATTGCCGGCCGCGCTCCGCCAGGTATTCCTTGAGAACGACGGCGGCGCGTTGCACCTTGTTGGGATCGTACTGCGATTCCACCGACAGGCCGACGCGGCGCTCTTTGAACCGGTCAAGAATTTCGGAAACAGTCAGCGACTTGGCGCCCTCATACCGAATGGAACGGACAATCCGTCGCTCTACCACCACGTACCGAATGATGTATCCGGTGCGGCCAGGTTCGCGTTCGAGCACGATGTCGTCAAAACGCCCCGTATTCCAGAGCGACATGAAGTCGCGGTGAAGGGCATCCTCATCGATCTTGTCGCCCTTCTTCGAAAAAATCATAGCCCGCAAGGTGTCTTGCGGAACGCGGCGAGCGCCACGGAATTCAATGAGTTCAATGACATCATCGACTTGGCCCGGCGCTGCGGCGGGTGCGGTCAGCCCCGGCTTGGGTGGAGCCGGTTTGGGCGCCTCAGTCGGCGCAGTTGGCACGGTTTCGAAGGGGTTTGCTGGCTTGGGAGCAGTAGGCTTCGGCGCAGAGGGCTGCGGCGGCTGTTGTGCCCGAAGGAGAAACGACCCGGCGACGGAGATGGAAAACGCAAAGATGAACAGGCGTAGTAGCCCGGAATAAATCATGAAGCGATAGATCCTTTTCACTCTGCGACTCTTGGGGGACGCGCCGGAAGGCCAACTGGTTTCACTAGCAAAGACAATATGAGAGAGACCTGACCTGAACACACAAAGAGCCTATTGTACCTAAATCTACGCAACGAAGCCGCAGCGGTAGACCGCTGCGGCCCATTTTTTACAAAAGAGTCAGGATTACCAGCGGTTTCCCTGACGGCCACCGCCGCCACCGCCGCCGCTCCGGCCGCGGTAACCACCGCCGCCACCGCCGCCCCGATCTTCCTTCGGGCGGGCTTCATTCACGTTGATGGCGCGTCCGTCCAGTTCCCGGCCGTTCAACGCATTGATGGCGTTCTCGGCTTCTGACTTCTGGGCCATTTCGACAAAGCCAAACCCACGGGCTTTCCCGGTTTCGCGGTCGGTTACAAGACTAACGCGATCCACTGCGCCGAACTGCTCGAACAACGCGCGGAGAGTCTGCTCGGTCGTATGAAAACTCAGGTTTCCAACAAAAATATTCGTCATTTTACTTTCCTTCAGAAATGCAGAGCGGCTGGTTGGGCAGGATCGAACGATGGGAATGAACCGGACACAACGACAGATGCTACAGGCTTTCAAAATAGCACGGCTGAGCCCCGTTCGGGTTAGAGGGCTTCAATCTCTTCTTCAAGCTGCTGCTTGCGGACCAGATCCGCGTAGTACCCTTGCCGCGCCAACAGCTCCTCCGCCGTGCCCATTTCAACGATGCGGCCGTGCTCCAGCACCACAATCCGATCGGCATAGCGAATCGTCGAGACCCGGTGCGAGATCAATAGCGTCGTCCGCCCTTTCATCACGGCGCCGAGTTCGGCCAGAATGCGCGCTTCCGTCAAGGTATCGACGCTCGACAGCGAATCATCCAGAATCAAAATCCGCGGATCCCGGAGCACAGCGCGGGCAATCGCGGCTCGCTGCCGCTGCCCACCGGAAAGCGTGATGCCCCGTTCCCCAATCATAGTCTCGAGGCCCCCCGGAAAGCCCGCCACGTCTCCCGTCAACCCCGCCACCTCCACCGCCCGGGCCAACTCCTCAGCGCTGGCCGCCGGCCGGCCGAGTGCAATGTTCTCCCGCAGGGTCATGGAGAATAGGAACGTCTCCTGGGGAACCACGCTGATCTGCCGCCGCAGTTCGGCCGGGTCATACTCCCGGACGTCTACCCCATCCACACGCACGGCGCCCTTGGTGGGGTCGAGCAGCCTCGGCACCATTTGGGTCAGCGAGGTCTTCCCCGATCCGGTATGCCCCACGATGGCCACCGTCTCGCCCGCCGCGACCCGGAAGCTCACTCCCTGCAGCGCCGTCCCGGCGGGATAAACCAACTCGACCGCATCGAACTCAATTTCTCCGGCGAGGGTTTCCGGCACGGGTCGCGGCTGCTCCGGCGCCGCAATCGACGGCGCCATATCGAGCATCTCCCGGATCCGTTCGAGCGAAGCCGTCCCCCGCTGCATCAGGTTGATCACCCAGCCCATCGCAATCATCGGCCAGATCAACATGCCGACGTAGGTCTGAAACAT
>LNFE01000236.1 GCA_001464575.1 Acidobacteria bacterium Ga0077553
ACGCGGACGGCGAGGTTTCAAACCCGCGAAGCGAAGATCCATCGACGGAAGCTGATGAATGATGGCTCCTCTACGCATTTGGCCCACTCCTACCGCGCTCCCTGGCGGCTTGAATATCGTCGACTGTTTCGCTGCGTTCCGGGCGGACGTTGAGGGATTGTGGGCCTTGGGTGCGAGTGGCAAAAGCGAACCTGTCTCGCTGATCGCAATGAACCTCAACCGAACAACTCCGATGCCATAAAGCCCTCTAGGCAAGATCACGGAGACTCAGAGACTTGTTGAAGGCAACCAAACACCTATCACACGCGTTTGGTCGGTTCGCCACTTCAAACGCAAAAGGATCCACGATGTGGATCCGTTTGTACTCATATTGAAGGAGTGTCCCTACAAAAGTCCCTACAGTCGTGATTTTTTGAGGGAGGAGGGAAGGGAGGGATGGTCGCTAAGACCTTGAAAAGATTTGGCTCCCCGGGTAGGATTCGAACCTACAACCCTTCGGTTAACAGCCGAATGCTCTACCATTGAGCTACCGAGGAACACCGCACCTAACAACTCTTCTATTTCAACAAATCGGAGAGGAAAGTGTCAACTGTATCAGCGTCTTTTCAGCCAATCCGCCAATCGCCCCGGCCAGCTTGAAAGCGCCAGATCGCTCCACGCCAGTCCCACCCCGTGCGGTCCCTTTTCATAGATGTGCAACTCCGCCGGGACCCCCGCCCTTCGCAGCGCTAGATAAAACAATACGCTGTTCTCCGGCGGCACCCCCGTGTCCTCGTTCGTATGGAACAAGAACGTCGGCGGCGTCTCCGCCGAAACCTGCTTCTCGTTCGACAACAACTCTGCCAACTGCGGATCCGGCGTATCGCCCAGCAAATTCCGCCGCGATCCCTTATGCACCACCTCCTCCTGCGTAAACGTAATCACCGGATACGCCAGAATCGCAAAGTCCGGCCGCGAACCGGTCCGCTCCACCGGATCGGCATCCCCCGCCCGGCCCGCGTCAAAATGCGTCGCCGCCGTCGCCGCCAAATGCCCTCCCGCCGAAAACCCCCAGACCCCTATCCGCCGCGGATCCACCTTCCATTCCGCTGCCTTCGTCCGCACCGTGCGAATCGCCCGCTGCACATCCTGCAGCATCACCGGATGCCGGTACCGCGGTCCCAACCGGTATTTCAGCACAAACGCCGAAATCCCTTGCGAGTTCAACCACTGCGCAATTTGCTTGCCCTCATGGTCGATCGCCAGTGCCCCGTAGCCGCCACCCGGACAAACCACCACCGACTGCCCATTCGGGTTCTTGGCCAGCCACGGCGTAATCGACGGCTGATCCTTCTCCGTCTCCCCCAGCGCCCCCGGCGCGCCCTGTGGCCACAACAATTGCGCGGCGGGCTCCGGAACCGCTCGCTGAGCGTGCAACACTCCCATGGTCATCAAGACAAGCAGCAAGCGCATAGATCCTCGTAATCTATCACTCTCCCTGTTTCAATCGCCCGCTTTGCTTCAAAGCCTCGCGCAACAAATACTCGATCTGCCCATTCAGGCTCCGAAACTCGTCGTCGGACCACCGCTTGAGCAGATCGAGGGTTTTCTCATCGATGCGGAGCAGGAATGACTTCTTCTCTGCCATGTCTAGTGATGCAAGGTTCCTGCGTTCACCACCGGTTGCACGTTGCGCTCACTGCAAAGGACCACCAACAGGTTCGAAACCATCGCCGCCTTCCGTTCCTCGTCCAGGTTCACCACCGACCTTTGGTTCAACTGTTCAAGAGCCATCTCCACCATCCCCACCGCTCCCTCGACGATCTTCGCCCGCGCGGCGATGATCGCCCCAGCCTGCTGCCGCTGCAGCATCGCGGCGGCAATCTCCTGCGCGTACGCCAAATGCGTAATCCGCGCCTCCGTAATTTCGACTCCCGCCACCGATAGCCGCGACTGGATCTCCGTCTTCAGCCGCTCCGCCACCACGTCCGTCGACCCCCGCAACGAGATGTCCTGAGCGTCATGAGCATCGTAAGGGTACACCGTCGCCAGATTCCGCAAGGCCGCTTCCGACTGCACCGTCACATAGTGCGAGTAGTCGTCGACCTGAAAAGTCGCCTCCGCCGAGTCCACTACCCGCCAAACCACCACCGCCGCAATCTCAATCGGATTCCCATCATGATCGTTTACCTTCAAGTGATTCGTCTCAAAATTCCGGACCCGCAACGACACCTTTTTCTTCGAGTAAAACGGGTTCGACCAGCGTAGACCTTCGTCCTTCACAGTACCGATATACCGGCCGAACAGTTGCAGCACAACGGCCTGATTCGGCTGCACCGTGAAATTGCCCGGCAACATCACGAAGCCAAAAATCAGCAACAACAGGCCGGAAACGATATACGTCGCCACCTCCCCGCTGCCTTTGGCCGTAAAGAAAAAGTAAAGGCTGGCGCCGAAAATGACGAGATTGACCAGCAGCATCAGGTAGCCGCTCGGGGCTCTTTCGATTCGCTCTTTCATATCGAAATGATATCATCGTGATTTCAGGCAAGTCCAGCGAAAAGTGAGCTATGCTCACGCTATGCGCCGCCTTGCCTGTATCGCCCTGCTGTCCGCCGGATCGCTCGCCGCCGAAAACTGGCCGCAGTGGCGAGGTCCTTCCTTCGATGGCGTCTCCGCCGAAAAAGGACTGCCCACCAAGTGGACTACCGAGGAGGGCGTCACCTGGAAGCTCCCACTTCCCGGCCGCAGCGGCGCCACCCCCATCATCTGGGGCGAACATGTTTTCTTGAACGTCGCCGACGGCGAAGACCTGCATATTTGGGATATCGACCGCTCCACCGGCAAGCTTCGCTGGCAGCAGAAGCTGGCTGGCGGCAACTACAAAATCAACAAGCAGAACATGTCGTCGCCGTCGCCGGTCACCGACGGCAAGACGGTGTTCGTGCTTACCGGCGTCGGCATCTTCAAGGCCTTCGACTTCTCCGGCAAGGAGCTCTGGATCCGCGATATCCAGAAGGACTATGGCAAGTTCGGCCTGAACTGGGGCTACGCCTCGTCGCCACTGTTGTGGAACGGGTCTCTTTACGTCCAAGTGCTCCACGGCATGAAAACCGACGACCCGTCTTATCTCCTCCGCATCGATCCCAAAACCGGCAAGACCCTCACGAAAGTCGATCGCCCCACCGATGCAATCGTCGAATCGCCGGACTCCTACACCACTCCCCAGATCTGGAAAGAGGGCGCCAAGGAAGAACTCATCATCACGGGCGGCGACGTGGTCACCGGTCATGACCCCCTGACGCTGAAAGAGCTCTGGCGCGCCAACGTGCTCAACCCGCAGAACAACCCGATGAACCGCATCATCGCCTCCGCCGTCGTCAAAGATGGGCTCATCTACTGCCCCACCCGTGGCCGCGGCGACGTCACCAAAACGCACGTGGCCTGGCAGAATCCGAACGGTCCCGACGTGCCGTCTCCGGTTACGGACGGCAAGTATCTCTACGTGACCAACGACCGCGGTATCCTCTGGTGTCTGAACGCCAAGACCGGCGAAGAGATCTGGGGCGGTCAGCGCATCAAACCGGCTATCTACTCGTCCAGCCCCGTTCTCGCCGACGGAAAGCTTTATGTAACCAGCGAAGACGGCCTCGTCACCGTCGTCAAGGCGGGGCCAACCTTTGAAGTGCTGGCCGAGAACGACATGAAGGAGTATACCCTCTCTTCGCCAGCCATCTCCGACGGGCAAATCTTCATCCGGACAGCGGGCGCCCTCTACTGCATCGGCGCCCGCCGCCGGTAAGCTCATCCCTTCGGTTTAAAGTAGAACACCATCGCCGCACCGCCGGCTGTGATCACATAGCCGAGCCACAGCAGCGGATTCACCTTCGTTTCGGGCGGATGCAGGTACATCGTGAACAGCACGTTGATCAGCGGCGCGCCACCGAACACAATCGGCATCACGTAGTTCGGAACGCCGCCATTGCGAAACGCGAAGATGATGCAGATGGCGCCAATCGCCCCCAACGCACCGCCCAGGGACGCATTAATCGTCCCGGCACGGTCAAACGTGCCCATGCCTCCACTGGACTGCAATTGCAGCATCGGCACCAGCACCCCCAGCAGGAAGTAGGCGCCTCCGACGCACAGCAGAGCCTTCATCGGATTGCCCAACTTGACCTGACCGGTGTGCAAAATGGGGCCGTAAATTCCCCAGGCGAGCATGGCGCCGAGCGCGAAAAGCAACCAGAGCATACTGCGTTTTTTCTCCTTGGATGACATGGACCCTCGATTATCCCAGATCAGAACTGCAGCCGGATCGCAAATTGAATTTGCCGCGAAGACGTCACCGTCGACCGGATGCGGCCAAAGCCACCCAGCGGGCCGGTGGTGGTCGAAATCGCCAGCAAATTCGGCGGGGCGAAGTTCGTGTGGTTGAACAGATTGAAGGATTCCGCACGGAACTGAATCCGCGCATTTTCATTCCAACCCCGCAGCGGGAACGATTTCAGCGCCGCCAGATCGAACGTCTTCAGCCCCGGGCCAATAAACGTGCCCCGTCCCAGAGTGCCCAGCGTACCGGGCGCCGACAGCACGAACGCCCGCGGATCAAAGTACTGATCCGGCCCGCCCAGCACGGCGCTCTCATGCGTATAGCCCGGCGCCAGCGATGGGCGGTCCTGCCCCAGTCCCGGGCCCAGCGAAGGCGCCCAGCCGGAACGCGACCGGTTGCCGCTCACAAACACCGTCAGCGGGCTGCCCGAACGAAGATTGTTAATCCCCGCCAACTGCCAGTTGGCAAAGGCAGCCTTCCGCCAGCCGGAAGCGGAGCGCGCGATCGGCAGATCGTAGGTGAAGTTCATCACCCAATTGTGTTTGGCGTGATAGTCCGACAGCCCCTTGTTGTAGCTGAAGCCTTCGAACTCCGGCATCGCCGACGTCGTGCCGTTCGTCCCATCAGAAAAGAACGTCGAGGCCTGCGTCGTGTCGATATTCCGCGCGAAGGTGTAGGAACTCTGGAACTGCAGATCGCGCCCCAGACGCTTCCGAATCTCGAGCAGCCCGGCGTGGTACCACGAGTTGCCGTCGCTTGACTTCAGTTCAATCGTCGCCCAGTTCGGGTTCCGTCGCGGTGCGCCCGCCGGGAAAAACAATGTTCCATCGGCCTGCCGCACGGGCTCGACAATGTTCACATCGTTCGACCGCAACAGGTGGATGCCCCGGGCTCCGGCATAGCCCAAGGTGGCGACGAAGCCGCCGGGCAGTTGATGCTGCACGTTCAGGTTCCACTGCTGCACGTACGGATTCTTCAGGTTGAATTCGACGGGCCGCACCGTGTTGCCCACGCCCCGCGCAAACGGCGGCACCGGGAAGGTCGGGTTCACAATCAAAACGCGCGGCGTGGCCGGTGGGTTCGTTACGGTGACGATCAGGTTCTGCTGGTTGTTTGTATTGAAGAACAGTCCGTAGCCGCCGCGGAGCGACGTCTTGCCGGTTCCGAAAACATCCCAGGCGAAGCCCAGCCGCGGCGAGAAATTCTTCTTCGTCGGATTGGCATACAGCGGGCCTGGCACCGTCACGGCGTCCGTAAACAGATTCTTCATGTTCGAATCGCGTCCGTAGATGTCCTGCGGCATCGTGGCAAACTCGTACCGCATGCCCGGGTTCAGCGTAAACCGCGGCGTAATCTTCCAGGAGTCCTGCACATAGAAGCCCATCAGCGTGAAGCGCCAGTAGCGGTCAAACGTCGCCGCCGGCGTCAGGCCCAGGAAGCGCGCCGCCCGGTTCTCAAGGAAGCTGCGGACGTCGTTAAACGCAAAAGTCCCCAACGAGAACGTCGGGTTCACCATATTCATCTGGTAGCGCTCGGCCATCATGCCGGCCTTGATCAGATGGCTGCCGCGCGTCACGGTCACGCCCGTATCAAAGCTGAACACGTTCTGCGTCAACCGCAGGTTGGCCGAGCTTTGCGTACCAAACCGCGGCATACCGCCAATGTCGATGTTGCCGGTTGTGCCCCGCCCAGGGACAAACTCCGCCAGCGGCGACGCCGTGTTGGCCTCAATATTCTGGCCAATCCGCGTCCGGCTGAATCCACCCCGCACATGGAACAGCGTCTGCGGCGAAAGGATATGCCGGTACTCCGTCGTCAGGAACTGATTTCGCGACAGAAACTCGCGGGGAAACTGCGGGAAATCGGTCGGCAGAACCTGCACCGCGTCGTCCCACGTATGCCGGGCGAAGAACTGTCCGCGCGTGCCGACGTTGCGGTCATAGCGTCCCTGGAGAAAGTTCTGGTCCACCGTCTGGTTGAAGCCGAAAATGTAGTCCGCTAACCCGCCCCCGCGCGCCGCGCCGTTTGGCCGCGGCATTTCATTCAGAAACGGCACAATCGCCGGATTCAGCGTCACCGGCCCATCCGGCAGAATGCCCGCCCGGGCGCTATTGTCCGGCACAATGGAGCTGATCGTCCGCCCTAACCGGTCCCGTAGGCTCTCCACCGTGAAGAAGAAGAAATCCTTGTCCTTCCGCAGCGGGCCGCCAATGCTGCCGCCGAACTGGTTCCGCTTGAAGTCGGGCCGCTTGGCCGGATCGAAGAAATTGCGCGCGTCGAAATTGTCGTTGCGCAGGAAGTGGAACAGGCTGCCGTGCCACGCGTTCGTGCCGGACTTGGTGATCGCATTGATCTGCCCGCCGCTATTGCGGCCGAACTCGGCGCTGTAGGTGTTCACCTCCACCCGAAACTCCCGGATCGCCTCGACGCCCAACACCGTCCCCGCCGCCGATCCCGCCGGACCGTTCGTCATATCGTTTTGCGGCGTACCGTCAATTAAGTAAACGTTCGACCGCGGATCCTGGCCGTTAATCGAAGTGCCCAATCCATGGGCCACCACCGATCCGCCGTCCCGGTGCGGATAGGCGACGACTCCCGGCTGCAGCAGCGCCAAATCCGTATAGTTCCGTCCGTTCAGCGGCAACTCCCGCATCGCCGATTCGCTCACCAGATAGCCCAGTTCGGAAGTCGACGTGTTCACCTGCGAAGCTGATGCGTTGACGGTCATCTCCTGATCCACCGCACCCACTTCCAGCGTCACGTCGATGGTCGCCGACTCGTTCACTGACAGCGCGATACCCCGGCGAACCATCGGCCGAAATCCCTTCGCGGTAATGCGAACTTCCACTTCGCCCACCGGAATCGCCGGAATGCGAAACAAACCCACGCTATTCGTCAACACCTGGCGCACCAACCCCGTCGCCGTCTGGGTCACCGACACCTCGGCCCCCTGCACAATCCCCCCACTGGGGTCGTGGATGGTGCCATTCAGCGTAGCGGTAGTCTGGCCGTAGGCGACTGCGAATAAGAAAAGGAGAATTCCGGTCGTGCGAGCCAAGTACAAATCTTCACCTCAGACATTCAGGGTATCAAAGCGACCGGCCCATCCCCTTACTTTTCAGTGAACTTTGCCAGCACCGCACCGCCAATCGTCCACGCCACCCAGGTATCGACTACGTCGACTAGCGTATAGTGCAGCGACTGGCTCATCCAAATCCAATTGTTGAAGTTGGTGAACAGACCCATCGCCAAGCCAACCAGGGAGACGAAGATCAAACGCGGAAGGTAACCGCGCAAATCCGTCATTCCGATCAGGATGACCAGGATTGCCGCCACGGCGATGTCGAGCAAAATCCCGCGGACAAACATGTCTGGCGACATCATCTGTCCGCCCACGGCTTTATAGTTGATAGTCGCCACCGGGCCGGCCGCATACCGGTCGGCAATCGAACTTGGGTCTTTGCCTTGGTTTGGCAGCATGTAAACCCCGTCCTGCGGCAGGTTCGCCCGCAGCACCGCTCCCACGGCCGCCTCGTCCCCCACCGGCAGCAGCGCGGCATTGTGGAACGGCAGGGCGACCCAGGAAGTCCCTTTCCAGACAAAAACGGCCAGTGCGGCCAGCAACGTAAAAAGGATGCGTCTCATGGTGCGGAGCAGTCTACGCGAATTCTCCCCCGTGCGCATGCCCCCCGCCCCAACCCCATACACTGTTCCCATGCGTTACCTTCTGGTACTACTCGCTTTCACACTATGGGCCGACAACTGGCCCGGCTGGCGCGGCCCCACTGCCAACGGCATCTCCGCCGAAAAGGGCTTCCCCGCCGAATGGTCGCCCACGAAAAACGTCGCCTGGAAAACACCCATCCCCGGCCGCGGCCGCAGCTCCCCCATCGTCTGGGGCGACCGCGTTTTTCTTACGGCCGATATCGACGGCGACATCCTCCCCGGCGCTAAGCCGCCCATCCATCTGCTCGAAGGAAAAGAATTCCTCCACCCCGATAGCCAAGGCGCCAACCGCGCCCATCAACTCGTCCTCCTCTCCCTCGACCGCAAAACCGGCCGCATCCTCTGGCAGAAAACCGCCTACTCCGGCCAGGTCTATGACGACCGTCACAAAGCCGGCAGCTACGCCGCTCCCACCCCCATCACCGACGGCCGCTCCATCTTCGCCTACTTCGGCTCCGAGGGCCTCTTCGCCTTCGACTACGACGGCAAGCTCCTCTGGACGTTCAAGCCCGGCCCCATCAAAACCATCGGCATGGGCCCCGGCACCTCGCCCATCCTCGATGGCGACCGCCTCCTCCTGCAGTGCGACAACTCCGAGGAGAAGAAGTCCTACGTGATTGCCCTCGATAAGAAAACCGGCAAGACCCTCTGGCGCGTCGACCGGCCCGTAAACATCACCTGGAACACCCCGCTTCTCGTCAACGGTGCGCTCCTCACCGCGGCCACCGAGAAGGTGATCGCCTACGACCCCAAGACCGGCAAGCAACTTTGGGAAGCGCCCGGCATCAAGGGAAACGCCGTGCCCAGCCCCGTCAGTGGCAACGGCATTGCCGTCGTCTCCGCCGGCTATCCCGATAAATACGCCTACGCCGTCGGCGCCGGCGGAAAAGTCCTCTGGACCTACGCGAAAGGAACCGCCTACGTCCCCTCGCCCATCTTCTATGGCCCCTACGTCTACCTCATGACGGACAAGGGGCTTCTCACTTGCATCGAAGCCGCCTCTGGCGCCGTCGTCTACGAAGGGAAGCGCCCACCCATCCCCGCGACTTTCCTTTCTTCGCCTGTTGCGTATGATGGAAAGATTCTAATCACCAGTGAAGATGGAGACTCCTTCGTGATGCAAGCCGGACCGGACCATAAAGTCCTCGCCACCAATTCGATTGGCGAACCCGTCCTGTCGTCCCCAGCCCTCTCTAAGGGCATGTTGTTCATACGCGGCAAGGACCATCTGTTCGCCATCGCCACGCCATGAAGCTTGCTCTTGTCGTCATCACCATTGCTGTCTTCTACGTCCTCCATCAGGACTGGTGGAACTGGTCCGCGGCCCGCCCATTGGCCTTCGGCTTCCTTCCTGTTGGCCTCTGGTATCACGCTCTCTACACCATTGCCGCCGCGTTCCTGATGGCGGCCCTCGTTCGCTGGTGCTGGCCCTCGGGGTTGGAGCGCGACGAATGATTCCCGCACTTTTCGTGCTCGCCTACCTGGCCATCGTCCTTTACATCGGCATCTTCGCCTTCCGCCGGTCAAGCGGCCAGTCCGAAGACTTCTTCCTCGCCGGCCGCTCGCTCGGGCCCTGGGTGTTCCTGCTCAGCCTCTTCGGTTCTCACATGACCGCCTTCGCCATCCTCGGCTCGAGCGGTCACGCCTTCAACTTCGGCATCGTCACCTACGGCCTCATGGCCTCCAGTTCCGCGCTCGTCGTCCCGCTCTGCCTGCTCTTCCTCGGCACCCGTCTCTGGTCCGTCGGCAAACGCTTCGGCCTCATCACCCCGGTGCAGATCTTCCGCGACCGCTGGGAGTGCGGCCACATCGGCACGCTGATCTTCTTCCTCCAAGCGGCCCTGCTCGTGCCCTACATCATCATCGGCGTCATGGGCGGCGGCACCACGCTCAGCGTCATCAGCGGCGGCTTCATCCCCTTCTGGCTCGGCGGCCTAATCGTGGCTTTGGTCGTCATGAGCTACGTCTTCTTTGGCGGCATGCGCGGCACCGCCTGGGTCAATACGTTCCAAACGGTGCTCTTCCTCAGCTTCGGCGCCATCGCCGTCATCCTGATCAGCCAGGGCATGGGAGGCTTCACTGCGGTCACCGAGCGCCTGCTCAACAACCCCAACACCGCCAGCCTCCTCACCCGCGACAAGTTCTCGCTCACCACCTTCCTCGGCTACACGTTCAATCCGCTCTCCGCCATCGCCTTCCCTCACATCGCCATCTTCTGCCTCACCGCCCGCAAGGTCACCCAGTTCAAACGCACGGTCATCTTCTATCCCATCTGCCTGCTCCTCATCTGGCTCCCTTGCGTCTATCTAGGCGTCGCCGCCAATCAAGCCACTGACATCCCCGCCATCGAAGCGAAAGTCGAAGCCAAAGCCGCCACCGGCCGCCCCGTCCCCGGCGACGACGTCATGCTCCAGCTCCTCGGCCGCTACGCCCCCGTCTGGGTCGCCGGCCTCCTCGGCGCCGGCATCATGGCCGCCGTCATGGCCAGCGACTCCCAGATCCTCGCCCTCTCGACGATGTTCACCGAAGACATCTTCGCCTTCTACGGCGGCAAGGATAAGTTCGGCGAAAAGGCCCAAATCGCCACCGGCCGCCTCTTCGTCGTCCTCGTCACGGCCTTTGCCTATTTCACGGCGCTCAACGCCAAAGTCGCTATCTTCGATCTCGCCGTCCAGTACGCCTTCGCCGGCTACGCCGCCATGGCCCCGCTCTTCGTCGCCGCCCTCTGCTGGCGCGGCTCCACCAAATGGGGCGCCCTCGCCTCCACGCTCTTCATCGCCGCCTCCACCTTTGCGCTGTACCTGCTCCCCCGCGGCTTCACCATCGCCGGCTTCGCCCCCGTCGTCCCCATGACCCTCATCTCGGCCGCCCTCGTCTGGGGCGTTTCCCTCCTCACGCCCAAGCCCTCGGCCGCCACCATTAACCGATACTTCCCCTCGTCCTCTGTATAATCATCCCCATGCCTCCATCCAATAAGCTCACGCCCATCCAGTGGCTCATCTGCGCCGTCGCTGCCCTGGGCTTTGCTTTCGATATCTACGAACTCCTCGTCCTGCCCCTCATCGCCGGCCCCGCCCTTGCCGAACTCGGTGGACTGAAGCCCGGCACCCCGGAGTTCAATAGTTGGACCGGCATGCTCTTTTTCATCCCCGCCTTCGCCGGCGGAATCTTCGGCATGGTCGGCGGATATCTCACCGATCTCTGGGGCCGCCGCCGCGTCCTCGTCTGGAGCATTCTGCTCTACGCCATCTCGGCCCTCGCCGCCGGTTTTGCCACCTCGCTCGAACAACTCCTCTTCTTCCGCTGCACCACCTTCATCGGCGTCTGCGTCGAGTTCGTTGCCGCTGTCGCCTGGCTGGCCGAACTCTTCCCGGACCCGAAGCAGCGCGAAAATGTCCTCGGCTACACCCAGGCCTTCTCTTCGATCGGCGGCCTCCTCGTCACCGGCGCCTACTACCTCGCCGTCACCTGGGCCCCGAATCTCCCCGCCATCCACGGCGGCCACGAAGCCTGGCGCTACACGCTGATCTCCGGCGTTCTCCCCGCCATCCCCCTGATGATCATCCGGCCCTTCCTCCCGGAATCGCCGCTGTGGGCCCAGCACAAGGCCGCCGGCACGCTCCGCCGACCCAGCTTCGCCGCCCTCTTTCAGCCGCAATATAGCCGCACCACTTGGGTCACCATGATCATGTACGCCGCCAGCTACGGCGCAGCCTTCGGCGCCATTCAGCATCTGCCCCGCATCGTCCCCGGCCTCGCCGAAGTGCTCCCCCTGGCCCGCCCGCTGCAGCAGAAGGTGGTCTCGAACGTCCAGTTCTTCCAGGAGATCGGCGGCCTCGTCGGCCGCGTCATTCTGGCCTATCTCGCCGTCCGCATCCTCAGCCGCCGCACCCTCCTCCGCGTCTTCCAGGTCCCCGGCCTCTTCCTCGTGCCGCTCGTCTTCTTCAATGCGATGGACCTCTCCGTTGACGTGCTGAAGTGGGGCGTCTTCGCCGCCGGCCTGCTCACCGTCGCCCAGTTCAGCTTCTGGGGCAACTACCTGCCGCGCATGTACCCCACCCACCTCCGCGGCACCGGCGAAAGCTTCGCCGCCAACATCGGCGGCCGGATGTTGGGCACCTCCGCCGCCCTTATCACCACCACCCTCGCAAACTACACCCCCGGCGCCTCACCCGCCGCCAAGCTCGCCGTTGCCGCCGGCTGCGTCGCCACCGGCGTCTACCTCATCGGTTTTGCCAGCAGCTTCTTCCTGCCAGAACCGCCCGAAAAACTGCCAGAATAGAGGTTTGCAGAAGTTTTTCGTTCACAATTTCGGTTGCCGGGCCACGCAGGCCGACGGCGCGGCGCTCGAGTCGATGCTCGAACAGCGGGGCCTCTCCTCCGCGCCCGAAGCCCGCTCGGCCGACCTCGTCGTGCTCAACACTTGCACCGTCACCGCCAATGCCGATGACGACGTCCGCGCCATGGTCCGCCGCGTCAACCGCGAAAACCCTGCCGCGCAAATCCTCCTCACCGGCTGCTACGCCCAGCGTGCCCCCGAAGAACTCGCCGCCCTCCCAGGCGTCACCTGGGTCGTCGGCAATTCGCACAAGACGCAAATCCCCGACATCGTCGCCGAGTCCCTCACCCCCTTCCACGGCCAAATCCACGTCGGCGACATCTTCGCCCAGCACGACTTCCTCTCGGCGCCCATCGAAGACGCCGCCGGAGACCGCGCCCGCCCCAACCTCAAAATACAGGACGGCTGCAATAACCGCTGCTCGTTTTGCATCATCCCCTTCGTCCGCGGCCGCAGTCGTTCCATGCCCGCCGACCAGGTCATTGAACAGGTGCAGCATCTCAGCCGCAACTACCGCGAAGTCGTCCTCTCCGGCATCAACCTCGGCCGCTGGGGCAGGGAACCCGGCCAGACCATGCGCCTCGCCGGCCTCGTCCGCCGTATCCTCGACGAAACGGCCATCGAGCGAATCCGCCTCTCCTCCGTCGAGCCGATGGACTTTTCGGACGACCTCCTCCACCTGATGGCGGACTCCCCCCGCATCGCCCGCCACGTCCACGCCCCGCTCCAGTCCGGCTCCGACACCGTCCTGCGCCGCATGCATCGCAAGTACCGGCCGCGCCACTATGCTGACCGCGTCTTGAAGGCCCGCACCCTCATGCCGGACGCCGCCATCGGCGCCGACGTCATGGTCGGCTTCCCCGGCGAAACCGACGTCGAGTTCGCCGAAACCTTCCGGTTCATCGACGAACTGCCGTTCACCTATCTCCACGTCTTCACCTACTCCGCCCGTCCCGGCACCCCCGCCGCCGAGGCGCCGAACCAGGTCCCCATGCCCGTCCGCAAGGACCGCAACCGCCAGCTCCGCGAACTCGCCGACCGCAAGAACCGGGCTTTCCGCCAAAGCTTCGTCGGCCAGTCGCTCTCGGTCGTCACCCTCGGCCAAGGCCACATGGCGCTCTCGAGCAACTACCTCAAGGTAGAGCTCCTCCAGCCCGCCACCGACAACCTGCTGCTCAACGTCCCCATCGGCGCCCTCACCGACTCCGGCCTCCGCCAGTTCGATCCGCTCCGCGTGCTCTAGCTACATCTCGCGGCGGTTTTCCATCGACTTCGACATGCTGACTTCGTCCGCGTACTCGAGGTCGCTGCCCACCGGAATACCCATCGCAATCCGCATCACTTTAATGCCAAGCGGCTTCAACAGCCGTGCCAGATAGGCCGCCGTCGCCTCGCCTTCGACAGTCGGGTTGGTCGCGAGAATGATCTCCGTCACCACCCCGTCGCTCAGCCGTTCGAGCAAACTCTTGATCCGCAACTGCTCCGGCCCAATGCCCCGCAGCGGCGAAATTGAACCGTGCAGCACATGGTAGAGCCCATCAAACGACCGCGTCACTTCAATTGGAATAATGTTCGGCGCCTCTTCTACGACGCAGATCACATGTTGATCCCGCGAAGGGTTCGTGCAGTACGGGCACAGCTCGCTATCGCTAATGTTGTTGCAGATCCGGCACAGCCCCAGCTTCTCTTTCACATCGAGGATCGCTTGGGCCAACCGCTGCGCATCGTCCATCGACGCCCGCAGAACGTAGAACGCAATTCGTTGCGCCGACTTCGCCCCCACCCCGGGCAGGCGGCGGAACTCATCCACTAATCGCGCGAGCGGTTCGGCCAGATCCGGCATGGGAGTTTAGAACAACCCCGGAGGCAGCCCCAGGCCGCCCAGCATGCCGCTCATCTTCTGCTGCGTTTGTTCTTCCACTTTCTTGTGGGCCTCGTTGAAGGCGGCCAGCACCAGATCCTGCAGCATTTCGGCATCGCCTGCGGCTTCCGGGTCAATCGTGACGCCCAGGCAGTGCTTCTGCCCGTCCATCTTCACGGTCACCATCCCGCCGCCCGCCGACGCTTCGACGCGGATCGCGGCGATCTCTTCCTGCATCTTGGCCTGCATCTTCTGGGCCTGCGCCATCATGCCTTGCATATTGCCGGGTAGTTTCATGGGGTTACTCCTTCAAGTTGCGGACACTGCGGACTTGGGCTTCCGGGAACGTCTCCTGGAACCGCTTCACCACTGGATGGGCCAGCGCCCGTTCCGTGGCGTCGTCCTGCGCGGCCTGCTTCGCCGCCTGTGGCGGCCCGCTCTGCACCGTTGCCGAAAAGCGAATCTTCGCGCGGACGCCCGTCATGCCGATGGCCGCCAGGATGCGGTTCACATCGGACTCTTTCATGGTGAACTCGGCCTCTTCCGGCGCCACAATCTCCAGGCCGCCCGGGCCCTGCGAGATCTCGGCCGCCTCAAAGCCATCGGCCGTAAACTTCAAGCCCAGTTCGATCGCCGCCGCGTACATCCGGGACCGCAAATCGCCATCCACCGGCTTTCCGGCCGGGGCCTTCGGCTTCGGCGCCGCATCCACAAACGCATTGCCCGCCGGAGCTTTCGCGGTCGCCTGCCAAGGAGCAAGCGTCTCCAACTCGGCCAGCGGATCGTCCGCCGCTCTCGCCGACACCTGTTCCGTCTTCTTCGCCGAACCCTGCCACGGGGGCATCGCCGCAATCTCAGCCAGCGGATCGCTCGCCGCCTTAGCCTTACCCTGCCAAGCCGGCAACGCCGCAAGCTCCGCCATCGGGTCTTCGTCCACCTTCGCCGGCGTCACCTTCGGCGTCACCTTCGGCTGCGCCTCAGCCACCTTCGCCGAACCCTGCCACGGCGGCAATGCTGCAATCTCGGCCAGCGGATCGTCGTCGGCCTTGAACCGCGCCCCGCCGCTCGGCGGAGCCTGCCGCGGCGGCGGCGGCTTCTGCGCCGAAGGCGCCGGTCCCGCGCCCGGTCCCAACTTCGCCAACGCCTCTTCAATCGTCGTCAGCTTCGCCGCGTGCACCAGCTTCAACAATCCAATTTCCAAATGCAGCCGCGGTTGCAGCGAGTACTGCAAGTCCTTAAACACGTCCAAAACAATTTGCAGGTACCGCGTCAAGTCCATCTCGCTGAACTTGCTCGCCACCATGGCCATGTTCTGTTTCTCGCGCGGCGAAGCGGCAATCAGCCGCGTCTCCTCGCCCGAAATCTTCGCCACCAGCAAGTTCCGCACATGTCGCGCCAACTCCCGGCAGAAGTGCTGCAAATTCGCACCCTTCCGCTCCAGTTCGTCGACAATCTCCAGCATCCGCGCCGAATCGCCCTGTTCGAGCGCCGTCGTCACCTGGTCCATCGCGTCCTGCGAGAACATGCCGAGCAGCGCCCGCACCTCGGCCGCATGCAGCGTCGATCCGCAGCAGGCAATCGCCTGGTCGAGCGCCGAAAGCGAGTCGCGGACCGACCCCTCGCCCACCTGCGCGATCACGGCCAAAGCCTCCGGCTCGGCCGTAATCCCTTCCTCGCCGCAGATCCATTCCATCCGCTTCAGCAGCTCTTCAAAATCCACGCTGCGAAACGAAAACTGCTGACACCGCGAAGCGATCGTTGTCGGAATCTTGTGCGATTCGGTCGTGCACAGAATGAACACCACCCACTCGGGCGGCTCCTCCAGCGTCTTCAGCAGCGCGTTGAAGGCCTCGTTCGTAATCTGATGGGCTTCGTCGACGATGAAGACCTTGTAGCGGTCCCGCGCCGGCCGGTACCGCACGCTCTCGCGCAACTCGCGCATCTCGTTGATGCCGCGGTTCGACGCGGCGTCAATCTCGATCACGTCCACCGCGCCGCCTGCGGTAATCTCCTTGCAACTCGCGCAAACGCCGCACGGATTCGTCGTCGGCCCCTCAACGCAGTTCAAGAATCGCGCCATCAGCCGGGCGACCGTTGTCTTTCCCGTCCCCCGCTGGCCACTGAAAATGTAGCCGTGCGCAATGCGCCGCTGCGTAATCGCGTTATCGAGCGTCGTCTTGACGTGTTCCTGACTGACCAGTTCGGAAAACGACTGCGGCCGGTACTTGCGCGCGATGACCTGATACATGCGGGGCTAAAAAGGAAATGCCAGGCTCCGGGTGATCCGCGGCACACGAACTAAACCACTACCGTTGCTTCCTTCCGGATCTGGCGGGGTTTGCAGCCGCCCATTGCACGGAGCCCGAAACCTGACAAGTCATTAGTTTAGCATTCCGGCGCTTACGGGAGGCGGATTTTTAACGCCGGGCTCCGCACCCCGGCCGCGGTAATCGTCACCTCCGGCTCCCCCGTCAACCCGGCCGGAATCCGCGCGTTGATCTGATACAACCCGGCAAATCCCGGCGCCAAACCGCTATAGAGCACTTCCGCGGTCTGCCCGGCAATCGTTACCGTCACCGTCTCCCGCGTCAACGCCAGCGGGCTCGCCGGCGCCGCCGCCCCGTTGGCCGGGCGATTCGTCACATCGCCTAACCCCGTGGCATACAGCGTCACGATTCCATCCGTGAAACTCACCGCCGCATACTGCCCGTCACCCGAAAACAGCGCCGGTTGTACCGCCCGCAGCGGAATCACCGCAATCGGCGCCGTCGCCCCGCCTACCGCGATGCTCACCTCCGCCTGCACGCTCGGCAGCGCGTACGGGATGAAGAAATTGATCTGCTGCGGCGTCACCGCATATAGCCCCACCGGCGTCCCGTTCACCCGCACCGTCACCCCGCCCAACGTCGTCGGCAGCGGGTATCGCTCGGCCGCGCTCGTCCCGGTCACGCCCGGCAGCGGCGAAGTGAATATCGTTCCGATGCCCCCCGGCGCCAAACCTGTCGCAAAGCTCGCCGCATTGGTCACCGCCCGGATCTGCCACGGTACCGCCGCCGCCGCAATCCGCGAAACCACCCCGTCAATATTCACCAGGTACAACTCCCCGGCCTCATCCTCGCCAAACGCCGAAACCTGCTGCCCCGTCGCGCCAAATCGCACTGTCGCCCCGGCCTTGTGCCCCCACACATTCCCGTTGCAGTAGTCCGCAAACAGGTACGTCCCCCGCAACTCCGGATACTCGGACCCTTTATAAACGAACCCACCGGTCACCGAACACCCCTCGCTCCGCCCATAAACAAACACGGGCCGAACGAGGTCCGTCCGCGCCTCGCAATTCCGGTCGTCCTGGCAGGCGTTGCCCTCCATCCGGCTCCACCCGTAGTTCAGCCCCTTGGGCGCCCCGTTCGGTTCAAAGTCGATCTCTTCCCAGCGGTTCTGCCCCACATCCCCGGCCCACATGTCCCCGGTCTCCCGGTCAAAGGAAAACCGCCATGGGTTCCGCCATCCGCTCGACCAGATCTCCGGCTGCGGGTCCTGGCTACCCTCGGTATCGAGCCGCACCATCTTCCCTAGCAGCGTAGCCGGGTTCTGGCTATTCTTCTGCGGATCGTTCGCCGACCCGCCGTCCCCCATGCCCACATACAGCAGCCCATCTTTCGGATGAAACGCGATCTGCCCTCCGTTGTGGTTCGTAAACGGCTGCCGCACCCGCAGCACCACCTGTTCATTCGCCGAATCGGCCACGTTCTCATCCGCCGTCAGCCGCAGCCGCGCCACAATCGTCTCCTGCTGCCGGTTGACGTAGTTGATGTAGAAGTACCGCTTCTGCGCAAACCCCGGCGGAAACGCCAGGCCCAACAAGCCCATCTCCCCGCTGTACCGTACCCGCGACTGAATATCGAGCAGCGGCGTCGGCCGCAGCGCCCCGTTCGCCCACACCCGGATCACTCCCGGTTGCTCGACGATAAACAACCGGCCCGACCCGTCGCCCGCGTGCGTCACCTGCACCGGCGCTCGCAGCCCTGAAATCAGCGGATCATAACGCAGGGCAGGGAACTGCGCCGCCAACGGCAACGCCAGCAACAGGCTCGTCAACCACCGCATCGGGTTATCCTCCGTGTACGAAGTGAGTAATCGTTTCGATGTGATACGTCTGGGGAAAGAGATCAATTAATTGGCAACGGTCAATCGAATACCCCGCCGCCAGGAACAACTTCGCATCGCGCGCCAGCGTCGACGGGTCGCAAGAAACCACCGCAATCCGCCCCGGCTGTAGCCGGATCAGGTCCTTCACCACGCTCGCGCCGAGACCCGCCCGCGGCGGATCCGCCAGCACAAACTCCGGCTTCCGCTGCATCGTCTCTAAAAACAGGTCCGCGCTCGCCCGGTGATGCTCCACGGTCTTCTTCGCCCGGTTGGCGTTGAAAACCAGGTCTTCGACAGCCGACTTCGAACTCTCCACCGCCACCACCTTCGTGAACCGGTCCGATAGCGGCAGGCTGAACAAACCAACGCCGGCGTAGATCTCCAGCGCGAGTTCGCCCGTCGCGTCACCAATCGCCGCCGCCACCAGTTTCTTCAACAGAAACCGGTTCACCTGGAAGAACGATTTGTGGCTCACCCGGAACCCCTCATACTCCAGCGGCCCCGTAATCGCCCCCGGAATCTCGGCCTCGCACCAGTCGAAGAACTGCCGCGCCACGCGCCGCCCCGCCATCGTCTCGATGACGTTCAGCTGCACCTCTTTCTCGTTCGTGAAGAGTTCCAGCGACCGCACAAACCCCGGCCACCGCGAGTTCTTCAACATCCCGCGGATCACGCGAATGCACTCGTTCAACTTCGGCGACGAGATCGGGCACTGCTCAATCGCCTGCAGCTTATGCGACCCGCCCTCGCGAAATCCTATCTTCGTGCCGTCGATATGCAGTTGGATCCGGTTCCGGTAACCCCACGGGTTCCCCGTGATCGTCCCGATCTCGCCCGGAATCTCAATCCGGCCAATCCGCGAGAACACCTCGCGCACAATGGCCACTTTCTGCTCCACTTGAAACGGGTACGCCGCGTGCTGATAGTGGCAGCCCCCGCACGTCCCAAAGTGGGGGCACGGCGCCTCCACCCGTTGCGGCGAAGGGGTCAATACCTCCTCGACGCGCGCCTCCAACATATCTTTGCGCTCCCGCGCAACGGCCACCCGCACCTGTTCAGCCGGCAACACGTACGGCGTCAGGACCACGCGGCCTTCATGCCGGCTCAGCCCATCGCCGCCATAAACCAATTTTTCAACTTCTATTTGCACTGTCTTCTATTGTGGACTAGTAGACTGAAAGATTGCGATGAAAGCACGCGTCTTCTCCGGGATGCAGCCTACCGGAAACCTTCACATAGGCAATTATCTTGGCGCCCTGCGAAATTGGGTGAAGCTGCAGCATGACTACGAGTGCATTTTTTGCATCGTCGATCTCCACGCCATCACGGTCTATCAGCCCCCGGCTGAACTGCGCGAAAAAATCCGCCAGGTCGCCGGCCTCTATCTCGCCGCCGGGATTGATCCCAAGATCACCTCGCTCACCGTCCAGTCCAGCGTCCCCCAACACGCTGAACTCGGCTGGCTGCTCACCTGCGTCACGCCCCTCGGCTGGCTCGAACGCATGACCCAGTTCAAGGCGAAAGCCGAAGCCGCCGAAACCATCGGCGACGGTCTGCTGCAGTATCCCGTTCTTATGGCCGCCGACGTCCTGCTCTATAACGCGGCCGTCGTCCCCGTCGGCGACGATCAGCGCCAGCACATGGAGCTCACCCGCGACATCGCCGAACGCTTCAACAGCCTCTACGGCGAAACGTTCGTCGTGCCGCAAACCAGCCTGCCCATGGTCGGAGCCCGCGTCATGGGTCTCGACGACCCCACCAAGAAAATGAGCAAGTCCACCGCCGGCTCCGGCCACGCCATCGGCCTGCTCGACAAGCCCGAAGAGGCCCGCAAAAAGATCATGCGCGCCAC
>LNFE01000237.1 GCA_001464575.1 Acidobacteria bacterium Ga0077553
TTGCTCGAAGATCTCCGCTAAACGAAAAAAAGCCTGGAGCGGGAAGTTTTCCCCGCTCCAGGCTCAGTCGCCGCATTGCCACAGCGAAACTTGTCCTAGAAAGATTTGGCGACGGTCTCGCCCTTCGCCGTTGCTTTCGCTTCCGGCAGGGCGTAAACCTTCACTTCCACCCGCCGATTCTGTTGCCGGCCAGCCTTCGTCTTGTTATCCGCCACCGGCTGCTCCGAACCCACGCCGAGCATCTGAATGCGGCGCAGCGGAATGTTGTGATTCAGCGTCAGGTAGCGAACCACTGCGGTCGCCCGGCGACGGCTCAGTTCCTGATTGTAGTTGGGGTTGCCGGCCGGATCCGCAAAGCCCTGCACTTCAACAACGTAACGCTTCTGGCTGTTCAACGACCCAGCGAACGAATCGAGCTTCGCCTTCGCATCGGCGGTCAAGTCGGCACGGTCGAAGCCAAACACCACGCTCTCCTCGCGCAGCATTTGGTAGTTGTCAAGGTTTTCGTACATCCGGTCGATCGACCGCTCATTGGCCACGGCCTTGCTGATGCCCTCTTCGGCCAGGCTGAAGGCGCCGTTGGCGCGCGTTCCGGCTTCCCCGGCTCGCGTGCCTGCCTGCTTAGCCAATTCCGTCGCCGACTTCGCTTCCTGGCCGGCGCCGGTCGCTAGCTCTTCAGCGCGCGACACCTGCTTTTCCAGTTGGTCAATATCAGCCGTGTTCTGCTTGGCCGTGGACTCCACCTGCCCCACCCGGGCATCTACCGGGGCCACGGAGGCACGGACAAATCGTTTGGTCGCGCAGCCCGTTCCGACGAACATCAGGGCGGCCGATGCTACAAGTAACGCACTCTTTGGGGTCAAGATCATTGAGAGAACTCCTTTCTGCCGATCGGAGCTGCAACCACAATGCCAAACCTATAAGTCACCTGTTTTCAGCAGGACTTATCGAAACCCTGCAAATATTACAGACACTGCGGATTGGAGCGCTCAGGACACTTGTGCGAATTCTCGACACTCGGCCGCCTGCCCTAAGAACCGGGTGGCAGTTTCTTTGCCCATGTAACGGTCAAGCAGTGACCTCTCGCTCTTGCGCAAATCGACGAGAATCATCCCGTCCAGCGCGTTGGCGAACTTGGGGTCCACGCTAAAGCCCAACATCTTCGCTCCCATGCGGCAGTACTGCCGGAGCAACACCGGCAAACCCTTTCCGTCGGGTTCCACGTCCATAATCGGAGCGCCCAACTCCTCCGGGTCCCTCGCCAACTGGACCAGGGAATCGATCTCCCACTCGACGAGTAGTTTCCGGAACGGTCGTTTGGGCCGCACAAGACGCGCCAGTTCCGGGTCGCGCTGTCGCGTCTGGAAGTAGCGGACGATCAACCGCCGGGAGACCTCGGAATAGTCGTTGCTGATGCTTACCGCCCCAAACAACACCGGCGCCTCGGGCCGCCGCGCCACGTACTGGCCAATCCCCTTCCAAAGCAGCAGCAGCGGCGCATACTGCCGCTGATACTCCGGCCGCACGAAACTCCGGCCTAACTCAACCGCCGGACCAATCCGGTTTAGGAAGCGTTGGTCAAACGAAAACAGCGTCCTCGAGTAGAGGTCGCCCAGGGCGACGTCGGCCGTATGCGCCAGGCGGTAGCCGCCCACAATCTCCTGCTTCTCGCGATTCCAGATGAACAGCTGCTGATAGTGGTTATCAAACCGGTCCAGATCCAACGCCCGGCCGCTCCCTTCCCCCACCGCCCGAAACGTCAACTCCCGTAGGCGGCCAATCTCCCGGAGAATCGCTGGAAGCTGGCGCGCCGACGCAAACCAGACCGACAGCTCTTTGGCCTCGTCCAACTTCTGCGCCAAGGGCAGCGACGCTAACTCGCGAGCCAACGTCGAACGATCCGCCTCCGGCACCAAACCATCGTTCTCCCCGGCCGGCGTGCTCGCCGGCACGCGGCCGCGCTGCGCCAACAGATACGTCCGCGAACGGAGGTAGTCCGCCGCCGCCCGATCGTCCCCAAAGCTATCGAGAGTCGCCGGCGGCACTGGCCGGCCCACCCGTACCTCCACCGGATGCCCGCGCTTGTTCAAAAACTCAGCCGGCAAAGCCGCAGTCCGCAGCTTCGCATGGAGCAGTCCCAACAGATGGAAGTTCACGGAGTTGCTGCCCGAAAAATGCAAGGGAACTGTCACCGCGCCGCACTTCCGCGCCAGCCACGCCGCCGAAGGGATCCACTCCGGGTCGACAATCCCCCGCCGTTTGAAATCGATGGTCGACACCTCGCCCGCCGGGAACATCACCAGCAGTCCGCCGCCCTTCAACCAGGCCAGGCACTCCCGCAATCCCCGGGAGTTGAACCGCGCCGCTTGGCTGCGATCCGCGATCGGGTCCACCCAGATGCAGATCTTGTTTAGCTCCGTGATTTCGGCCAGCAACTGATTCGTGACGATCCGGACATCGGGCCGCAATGGAGTTAGCATCTGCGTCAGAATCAAGCCCTCGAGCATGCCGTAGGGATGATTGCAGACAATCACCGCCGGACCGGTTTTCGGGATCCGTTCGAGGTCGGGCTCGTGCAGTTGCAGCTTCACCCCCAACTCATCCAGCATCCGCCGTGTCAGCGCGCGCTCGTCCCCGCCGCGCATCCGGGCATAAAAGTCCCGCAGGGCTTTGATCTGAAAGGTGTCCATTCAGCCAGAGCGTACGCTTCGGCTATTGCAAGCCGATGAACGCTTGGTCAGCGTTCCAACAACTGTCATCACCAGGCTCGTGCATGACTCAATTCGCCAAGAGTTTCCCGGACCCAGCAAACCTGTGGGCCACTACCTCACTGCTACAATAACGATCTATGTTATTGACGACCCCGCTGAACGCCATTCATCGCCAATCCGGCGCCAAGATGGTGGACTTCGGCGGCTGGGACATGCCGGTTCAATACTCCGGCATCCTCGATGAACACCAAGCCGTCCGCACCGCTGTCGGCCTCTTCGATGTCTCCCACATGGGCGAAATTGAGATCCGCGGCCCGCAAGCTTTCGACCTCGTCCAATGGATCTCGTCCAACGACGCGGCCAAGCTCAAAGTCGGCCAAGCCCACTACTCCGGCCTGCTCTACGATCACGGCGGATTCGTCGACGACATCCTCGTGCATAAGGTCGCCGACGACCACTACTTCCTCTGCGTCAACGCCTCCAACCAAGATGGCGACTACGCCCACATCGTCAGCCAGAACCGCTTTGACGCCGAAGTGGACAACGCCGGCCCCCGCTACGCCCAACTCGCCATCCAGGGCCCGCTCGGCCTCGCCACGCTCCAGCCCCTCACCACCACCGATCTCGCCGCCATCAAGTACTACCATTTCGTCGATGGCGAAGTGGCCGGCGTCCCGGCCCGCATCGCCCGCACCGGCTACACCGGCGAAGACGGCTTCGAAATCTACATCCCGCCCGCCGAAGCGCCCGCCCTCTGGCAAAAGCTCGTCGAACTCGGCGCCAAACCCGCCGGCCTCGGCGCCCGCAACACCCTGCGCCTCGAAGCGGCCATGGCCCTCTACGGCCACGAGATCGACGCGACCATCTCCCCGCTCGAGGCCGGCCTCTCCTGGATCGTCAAGTTCGATAAAGGCGACTTCAACGGCCGCGCCAAACTCGCTGAGCAGAAGGCCGCCGGCGTCACCCGCAAGCTCTGCGGCTTCGAGATGACCGAACGCGGCATCGGCCGTGACGGCTATGAGATCTCCGTCGACGGCGTCAAGGCCGGCTGGGTCACCAGCGGCGGCCCCTCGCCCACCACCGGCAAAAACATCGGCCTCTGCTATCTTCCCCTGGCCTACGCCAATCCCGGCCAAGCCATCCAGATCAGCATTCGCAACCAGCCCGTCGGGGCTATCGTAGTACCCACCCCCTTTTATAAGCGAGCGAAATAACCCATGTATCCAGACACCTACCGCTACACCAAAGAGCATGAATGGGTTTTGGTTGACGGTGACTCCGGCACCATCGGCATCACCGACCATGCTCAGTCCGAACTCGGAGACATCGTCTTCGTCGACCTGCCCAAGGTGGGCGCGACCATCGAACAGGGCAAGACCTTCGGCTCGGTCGAGAGCGTGAAGGCCGTCTCCGATCTCTATGCGCCCGTTACCGGCGAAGTCATCGAAGTCAACGGCGATCTCAACGCTAAACCCGAAGCCCTCAACTCCGATCCTCACGGCGCCGCCTGGCTCATCAAGGTGAAAATCGCCGACCCCGGCGAGCTCGATGGCCTCCTCTCGGCCGACGACTACCAGGCCTACCTCGGCTAGCCCCCTCATGCGGCACGCGCTGCTCGTCATCGCCATCGTCCTGGCCCTGCGCGTGCCCTATCTGAACCATCCCATCCAGGGCGACGACGTCTACTACCTCGTCAGCGCCCAGCACGCGCAGATCGATCCCGCCCACCCGCTCCGCGCCAAGTTCGCCTTCGAAGGGCAGATGGTCTCCATGCAGGGCCACCCGCACGGCCCCTTCAACGCCTGGTATCTCGGCGCGCTAACCGCCCTATTCGGCGACATTAAGGAAGTCCCCTTCCACGCCGCCTATCTTCCCTTCTCGTTGATCGCCGCCCTCAGCGCCCTCTCCCTCGCCCGCCGCTTCACGCCCCACCCGCTCACGCGGCAACAGCCTCGAAACCGACGTCCCCCTGCTCGCCTTCTGGCTGCTCGCCACGGCCCTCTACACCGCCAACCGCCCGTATCTCGCCATCGCCCCGCTCGTCCTCGCCGCCCTCACGGCGTACCAGTCCGTCGTCCTCATCCCCATCCTCTTTCTCTATAACCGCCAATACTGGCCGGTCACGCTAACCCCCGCGCTCACCATCGCCGCATTCCAGCTCTTCGAACGGTCCAGCACCGGCACCCTCCCCGCCCAGGTCCTCACCGGCTACTTCTCGCAATACGCCCTCCAGTCGCTCATCAACAAAGCCCGCAACGCCGCCTCGCTGACGACGCACCTCGGCTGGCTCATCTTCCCCCTCGCCACCCTGCCCGTCCACTGGCGCCTTGCCGTCCCCCTCGGCCTCACCGCCGCCCTCTACGATCCCCATCCCCTTTTCTGGCTCCCCTTCGGCCTCGGCGCAAGCCTCCTCCTCTCCCTCAAGCCCAAGACCGAATGGCTCCATCAATGGATCACCCTCTTCTTCGCCGCCGCGCTCGTCATCTTCTTCGCCGGCGCCAATCGCTACCTCCTCCCGCTCGCCCTCCCCGTGGCCATCCTGGCCAGCCACTACCGGCTAGCCCGCCCAGCCATCGCTCTCCAGTTCGTCCTCTCCGCCGCGCTCGCCTTCACCAACTACCAGCATTGGCAGGCCTATCGCGACTTCGTCTCGCCCCCGGACGGCCGCCTGTGGGTCAACGCCGAATGGGGTCTGCGCTTCTACGCCGAAGCCGTCGGCGGCGTCCCCCTCCTCCGCGGCGAGCCCGTCCAGCCCGGCGACGCCGTGCTCACCAGTGCGCTCTCCAGCCCCGTCAACTTCACCACCGGCGGCGGCCGCGCCGCCCTCACCCGCCAAGCCGAAGTCCGCCCCGCCCTACCCTTCTGCCTCATCTGCCTCAATGGCCGCAGCGCCTACTCCTCGGCCCAGCATGGCCTCCGCGCTTTCGATCTCGCCCCCGGCCCCCTCGACCGCATCAAGCTCGAAGGCATCATCGCCCAGCGCCCCACCCGCAGCTATCTCGAAATGGGCGACCCCGCCGCCACCAGTCAAATCGTCTCCGGCATCTACGATCTCGAGGGCGAAAAATGGCGCTGGATGTCAGACCGTGGCACCGTGCTCCTACAGCGCAAGCCCGGCCCCCTCGTCGCCAAAATCTACCTGCCCGACGCCGCCCCCGGCCGCGTCGTCACCCTCACCGTCGACGGCCAAGTCGTCCTCACCCAAACCCTCCCCGGCCCCGGCTCCCACGAACTCAAAACCGAAAACCTCCCCGCCGGCGAAGGTGACCTCTCCGTCACTCTCGCTATCGACAAACCCTTCCAAGCCCCCAACGACGCCCGCCGCCTCGGCCTCATCCTCTCCGCCCTCGGCATCCCATAACTTAAAATCGGGTATGCTCCTTGCCCGCCGTCTTCTGGTGCTGCTCCTCGCCGCGGCCGTCCCCGCCCTCCCCCAGGCCGCCAAGTCCAAACCAGTCGTCTGGATTCTCTCCACCGGCGGAACCATCGCTAGCCAAGGCGCCTCCTCCACCAGCCTCACCGACTACAAGGCCGGCGTCCTCACCGGCCGTGATCTCGTCAAAGCCGTCCCGGAGATCGCCGAAGTCGCCGACGTCAAAGTCGAGCAAATCGCCAATGTCGGCAGCCCGAACATCACCATCGCACACTGGCTCACCCTCGCCACCCGCATCAACCGCATCTTCACCGAAGAACCCGCCACGGCCGGCGTCGTCATCACCCACGGCACCAACACCCTCGAAGAAACCGCCTACTTCCTCAACCTCACCGTGAAGCACGATCGTCCGGTCGTCCTCGTCGGCTCCATGCGTCCCGCCACCGCCATCAGCGCCGACGGACCGCTCAACCTGCTCAACGCCGTCCGCACGGCCACCTCCCCGGCCGCCCGCGGCAAGGGTGTCCTGGTCGTACTGAACGACGAAATCAGCGCCGCCCGCGACGTCACCAAAACGAATACCCTGCGGGTCGAAACCTTCCGCTCGCCCGACTCGGGTTACCTCGGCTTCGTCGACGGCGATCAGATCACGTTCTATCGCTCTCCCACCCGGCGTCACACGACAGCCTCGGAGTTCGATGTACAAGGCCTCACCGAGTTGCCGGCGGTCGAGATTCTCTACTCGTATGTGCAGCCGAGCCCGATCCTCATCCAGGCCCTCCTCGCCAACGGCGTAAAAGGCATCGTGATGGCGGGCACCGGCGCCGGGTTGGTCTCCGACGTCGAAAAAGCCGCGCTGGCCAAAGCCAAAGGGACGGTCATCGTCCGTTCCAATCGCACGGGGAGCGGCCGTGTCCCTCCTCGTCAGGAGTACGATTCGAGCGGCATGATCGGCGCCGACAATCTCAATCCCCAAAAAGCCCGGATCCTGCTCATGCTCGCCCTCACGAAGACCACCGACCTCGTCGAGATCCGCCGCATGTTTGCCGAGTACTAAAAGGGCTCTAGCGCGAGCCCAACCGGCTCCGCCACTCCGCCGCCTTCGCAGCATTCCCCCACCGCTCATACAGCCCCACCAGCGCTTGGCCCCCCTCAGCCTCCGCCCGCAGCAGCGCCGGCGTCCGCGTCCGCCATCGTTGGCCGCCTTCGTAGCCGGCCAGCAGCAACGGCTCCGCCTCCCCGTACCGCTCCCGGCCCGCCAAGGCCATCCCTAACCACAGCTTCGCCTGCCAACCCTGCCAAGACTCCGCCGCCCCCTCCAACCCCACGAGCACCTCCCGGACTAAGCCCTCCATCGCCGGATACTCCCGCCGGTCTCCGCGCACCGCCGCCAACAGCAGCGCCGTCTCCAAACTATCCGGATGCACCGCTCCCAGCACCCGCCGCTGGGTCGCCAGAGTTCTCTCTAAAGCCGTTTCCGCCAGCGCCGATTGGCCGCTCATCCGGTCTAACCGCGCTAGATCCCGCTCGCTCTCGAGAGTCTTGGGATGCTCTGCCCCCAGCACCTTTTTCCGCGCTTCCAGCACCGCCTGCAACTCCGCCTTCGCTTCCCCGCCCTTACCACCCGCCATCCGCGCTACCGCCCAGTTCCTCCGGCTCAGCAAAGCATCCGGATGCTCCGCCCCCAATACGCGCCGCCGTGCCGCCATCACCCGTTCATGCGTCTCCTCCGCTTCCCCATACCGGCCCTGCGCCAGCAACACCTCGCCCAGATTACTCCAACTGGTCATCGTCCCCGGATTCTCCGCCCCCTGCGTCCGCGTCCGAATCGCCACCGCCGCCCGGTGCTGCTTCTCCGCTTCGTCAAATTGACCGAGCCGGTAGTGCATCGCCGCCAGATTGTTCATCGCGTATAGCGTCAGCGGACTGTCCGCCCCGGACTTTGCCTGTCGCACTTTCACCAGCTTCTGAAATAGCGGCAACGCTTCCGCGTACTTGGCCTGATAAGCCAGCGCCGCCCCTAATACGGTCATCGTCGCCGCCGTATCTTCGTGCTGCTCACCCAACCGCCGCTGCTGAATCGCCAACGCCTCCTTAACGAGCGCTTCGGACTCCCCGTACTGACCCTGATCCCAACGTAGCGTTGCGAACTGCCGCAGACTCTTGGCCGTGTCCAGGTGCTCCGGCCCTAAAACCTGCCGTCGAATCTCCAACGCCCGCTCTAAGTGCCTCTGGGCTTCCCCAAACTCCCCCAGCCGCTCATACGTCGTCCCAATCGTCTGCCGGATCGAAGCCTCCACCAGCGGCTCGTTCGCGAACTTCGTCCCAATGCGCGCCGCCGCCCGGTCCAGCGCCGTGCGGACTGTCAAGGCCGAGTCCAGTTTCGCATCACGGCCCGGCTGCGTAAACGCCTGGCTGATCGGGCTGGCCTGGGCCAGCAGATCGTTCTGCAAAAACTCCGTCACTGAGGTCGCTACGTTCCGCTCCCGCAACGCTTCCCGCTCGGCCCGCTGCGCCCGCAGCGCCATCGTCGTACTCACGGCCACCCCCACCAAAAGCAGCGCGGCAAACGCCCCGGCCGTGAGCAACCAGCCGCGGTGCCGCCGCATATACTTCCGCAGCTGGTAGCTCGTCGAAGGCGGCGCTGCTTCGAGCGGCTCGCCCGCCAGGTAGCGCTCCAAATCCCGCGCCAGCCCATTGGCCGTCTCGTACCGTCGCGTCCGATCCTTCTCGAGCGCCTTCAGTACGATCCAATCCAGCTCCCCGTCTACTTTGGTCTGTGTCGACCGCATTCGCACGCTCGGCGGTACCGGCTCATCCCGCCGAATCCGCTCGATCAACTCTGAATACGACTGCTTCGCCATCGACTCTCGGGTCAGCGGCGTCGAACCCGTCACCAACTCATACAGCACCACGCCTAGCGAGTAAATGTCGCTCCGCGTGTCGACATCATGCGCATCCCAGTCCGCCTGCTCCGGACTCATGTATTGGAGCGTCCCCACGACGGTCCCCACATTCGTCATTTGCGTTTGCTCGGACAGCGAACTCGATAACGCCTTCGCCAGTCCGAAGTCGATCACCTTTGGAAACGCCCGGCCATCCCGATCCTCCACCAGGATATTAGACGGCTTGATATCCCGATGAATGATGCCCTTCTGATGCGCATGTTGAATCGCCCGGCACACCGGAATCATGAGCGTCAGCCGCTCCCGCAGCCCCAGCTTGTTCGCCTCGCAGTAGCGGGTAATCGGCACCCCGCGCACCAGCTCCATGACAAAGTACGGCAACCCCGCCGTCGTCGTCCCCCCGTCGAACACCTGCGCGATATGCGGATGGTCCATCATGGCCAGCGCCTGCCGCTCGCTCTCAAATCGCGCGATCACCTGCCGGCTATCCATCCCCGGCTTGATCAACTTAATCGCGACATCCCGCCGCACCGGCTCTAACTGCTGCGCCTGGTAAACCTCGCCCATTCCGCCTTCGCCCAAGGGGCGAACCAGACGATATGGCCCAATCCGCGTCCCTTCCTGGCCTCCCGCCGGGAAACTAGTCTGCGTCTCGGTCTCGCCCTCCGAAGGAGGCAGGGGGGAAGGGGGCTCGGTCATCCGCTTTCCACTGACCGCCTAGACTATCACGCGCCACCAGGCAACTGTTATAGAATCCCGGCAGCATGACTCGCCGCACCCTACTCGCCTCCCTTCCCTTCTTCTCCCTCGCCTCTGCAGCCGTCGCCCACCACAAAATCGCCAATGTCCAAACCATGACCCTCCAGGGCGGACGCACCTACATCCTCGTTAAGATCACCGCCGACAACGGCATGTACGGCATCGCCGAAGCCTACGGCACCCCCGGCTTCGGCGTCAAAGAACAGATCCATTCCCTCAAGCCCTGGCTCATCGGCAAAGATCCCCTCGAAACCGACAAGATCTTCACCCTCCTCGGCCAAGGCGCCGCCAACCTTTCCGGCACCCGCACCGACGGCTCGGCCCACAACTTCCTCCGCGCCGCCTCCGCCATCGACATGGCCCTGTTCGACCTCGCCGGCAAGCTCCTCAACGTCCCCGCCTCCACCCTCCTCGGCGGCCGCTTCGCCGACCGCACCCGCATGTACGACCACGCCGCCCCCAAGAACATGCTCGACAAAGCCTCCTGCCAGGAGTGGGCCGCCAAGGTCAAGGCCGAACCCGCCGGCTTCACCTGCCACAAGTTCGGTTTCTCCCACGAAAAGCACTCGAATCGCATCCTTTCCACCAAGGACCTGATCAACATTCAGAAGGGCTTTGAGAACTGCCGCGAAGCCATCGGCTGGGACCACGACATCATGGTCCACTGCCATTGGGAGTACGACGTCCGCACCGCCATTCAAATCGCCGAAGCGGTCGAAGACATCAAGCCCGTATGGCTCGAAGACCCGCTCATCGTCGACTACTCCGACTCCTGGAAGCGCCTCTGCGCCAGCTCGGAAGTCCCCATCTGCATGGGCGAAAATCTCGCCCGCCGCGAAGGCTTCCTGCCCTTCATCCTCAACCAGGGCACCGACATTCTCCACCCTGATCTCCGCAACTCCGGCGGCTTCCTCGAAACCAAACGCATCGCCGATCTCGCCGCGCCCTTCGGCATGCCCATGGGCACCCACAACACCGGCAGCCAGGTGAACACCTACGCCAACGCCCAGTGGGCCACCAGCATCCGCGACTTCATCGCCTGCGAAACCGTCACCGGCAAAGGCGACTGGATGGACAAGCTCCTCCTCCTCGACGGCCCCTACATCAAAGACGGCTACATCGCCGCGACCGATAAGCCGGGCCTCGGCATCGAGATCAATCCCGATACCGCCAAGGCCCACCTCGCCCCCGGCGAAACCTACTGGGCCTGATCTATTTCTTGATCCCGTGCGCCGCTTCCACCAGCGGCGCCAGCAACCCCATCACGCCGTCGTCGCCTTTCGCGAGGCCGCCCACCAGCGCGTCTCGGTCCTGCAGTATGCGTTTGGCCAGCGGCTTCGGCCCCTCGTCCGCGCCGTTGCTCAACTCCTCGGCCAGCTTGAACAGCGCCGCCGCCTGCTCGCTCGCCAAGCCATAATTCTTCCGGCTCGCCTGAAAGTAGACGAGGCTGACCAGATCCCGCAATTGCCCCAGGCGCCCCTCCGCCCGCAGCTTCGCTGTCTCGGCCGTCAGCCGCTGCACTTCGGCCTCCTGCGTGTTCGCCCGCTGATATTGCGGCACGAATCCACCGAGAAAACCCGCCAGCAGCAGCACCACTCCGGCAATCCCGCCCGTCTTTGTACTAAGTTGCATGACAGGCATCCTATCAGGCGGCGCCCACCCGTAGGTACCCATGATTAACTTGACTTCAGTTGACTCCCTTTTCTACCCCTGCTACCATCCCCTCCAATGCGTGCTAAACAGTTAGCTCTCGTCTTTTTCTGTGCTTCGGTTACTTATGCACAGACTGGCACTATTCAGGGAACCCTCGTCGATCCTTCCGGCGCCGCCATTCGCAACGCCAAAATCTCCGCTACCGACCAACGAAAGTCCGTTACCGTTCGCGAAGTCTCCACTATCGATGACGGCGGCTTCCAACTTGGCAATATCCAACCAGGTCTCTACACGCTGAAGTTCACGGCCGCCGGTTTCAAAACCCTTACCCGCACCGATGTCCAACTTGATACCAACCAGATCCTGAACTTTGGCAACGTATCGCTCGAAGTCGGAGCTACCACCGACTCGATCACCGTCGAAGCCGAAGTGCCGCTCGTCGAAACCTCAACGGCCAACAAGAGCTTCACCATCACCGGCAAACAAGTCACCGACCTCTCCCTCAACGGCCGCGACTTTCAGTCGCTGATGCGCACCCTGCCCGGCGTCGTCTCGAACGACCGCACCGACTTCCGCCTGGCCTTCAACAACACCGACGCCTTCAACGTCAACGGCCTTCGCGGCTCGGCCAACAACGTCTTCCTCGACGGCGCCATCAACACCGACGTCGGCGCCAACGACGGCCAGTACACCCAAGTCTCCCTCGACGCCGTCGGCGAGTTCCGCGTCCAGACCTCCACCTTCAACGCTGAGTTCGGCCGCAACCCCGGCATCATGATCTCGGTCAATACCAAGTCCGGCGGCAAGAACTACCACGGCACCTTCTACGAGTTCCTCCGCAACAACGCGCTTGACGCCCGCCAGCCCTTCGACCGGTCCGGAACCACCCAGAAGCTCCGCTTCAACCAGTTCGGCGCGAACATCGGCGGCCCGCTCGTGATCCCCAAGTTCTCGACCTACAAAGACCCCAAGCTCTTCTTCTTCTTCAACTACGAGAAGACCCTCGCCACGCGGCCCAGCGGGGGCACCTTCGTGGATCTCCCCCATCCGGACCTGCTCAACGGCGACCTCTCCCGCCTCTATCGCACGGGCAACATCCTCACCGCACAGGGCGTCGATACCGGCTTCCGCATCGGTCAGGTCTTCCAGCCCGGCTCGGTCGTCCGCGAAGCCGGCGGCCGCATCATCGGCGGCCAGCCCTACCCGGGCAACATCATCCCGCGCACCCAGTGGGCTCGCAACACCCCGGCCTTCCTCCGGGTGTTGCAAGGCGCCAGCTACGCCGGCACCGTACCCACTCCCAACGTTCCGGAAACCGTGCGCTCGTTCTTCCAGGACACCTATCAGTTCAATAAAGAAGGCAAAGTCGCCCGCGTCGACTACACCATCTCCGACCGCGCGAACTTCTTCTTCCGTTGGGCCGACGATGCCAACCACGAAGAGCAAGGCCTCGGCATCTTCGCCTCCACGCCCTACCCCGTCTTCCCCCAGTTCCGCCGCAAACCCGGCAGCTCCTGGAGCTACAACCTCGTCAACGTCATCTCGCCGTCCACTACCAACGAGTTCATCTTCAGCTATAACCGGCTCACCCAGCTCGTCGACGTGCAGGAAGATGCCGACAAGGCCCTCTACGATCGCACCTCGCTCGGCTTCACCTTCCCCGAGTTCTTCCCCGAAGCTAATCTCCGCAGCCGCTTCCCCCGCTTCAACTGCGGCGTCGGCAGTTGCAACTATCCCGGCTTCGCCGCCGGCTGGCTCTCAGAAGCCAAGCAGTTCACCTGGACCGACAACCTCACCAAGAACATCGGCAAACACACGCTCAAGTTCGGCGGCTTCTTCAACATGAACCTCAACGGCCAGCAACCGAGTTGGGTCGATGCCATGACCTTCAACTTCGGCGACTCGGCCGACAACCCGCTCTCCACCGGCAACACCTTCGCCAACATGCTGAACGGCAACTACACCTCGGTCACCCAGACCAACGGGCGCTTCTACGGCTCCTTCCGCTTCTTCGGCATTGAAGGCTACGCCCAGGACTCCTGGCGCGTCAACCGCAAACTCACCCTCGAATACGGCCTCCGCTGGGCCTACATGGGTCCCACGTATACCTACGGCAAGTTCCTCCAGAACTACTTTGACCCGCGGCGCTACGACCCCGCCCAGGCCGCGCAAATCGACCTGAACCGCGGCCTCACCCTCGGCACCATCGTCCCCAACGCCGGCAACCCCTTCAACGGCATGGTAGAGGAGGGTGCGGCCAACGGCCTGCCCAAAGGCGGCGTCAAGCACCGCTGGAACAACTTCGGCCCCCGCGTCGGCTTCGCTTGGGATCCATTCGGCGACGGCAAAACCGCCATCCGCGGCGGCGGCGGCGTCTTCTATGAACGCATCCGCCAAAACGCCAACAACTTCGACGGCCTCGGCAATCCGCCGCTCACCTTCCAGCCCACGGTCTTCGTCGGCAACGTCGATGCCATCAACACCGGCCTCATCGCCGGCGGCCGCCGCTCCCCGGTGGGCATCGTGGCCATCGACGCCGAAGGCCAGGTGCCGACCATCTACTCCTGGAGCTTCGGCGTCCAACGCGAACTCGGTGCCAAGACCTCGCTCGACATCAGCTACATCGGCAACCGCGGCCGCTACCTGCAGTATCGCCGCGACCTCAACCAGCTCCCGCTCGGCACCACGCTGCAACCCGGCGTGCTGAACGCCGTCAACGGCGTCGCCAATGCGCTCCGGCCCTTCCGCGGCTATGCAAGCGTCAACTTCACCGAGTTCGGCGCCACGTCCAACTATAACGGCCTCCAGGCCCGCGTCACCCGGCGCTTTGCCAAGAGTTTCACCGGCAACTTCAACTACACCTGGGCCAAGGCGCAAGGCGTCAACGAAGGCGATACCAACTCCCTCGCCTACACCTTCGACCGCAAGCGCGAGTACGGCCTGCTGAACTTCGACCGCAAGCAGATCGTCACCATGGACTTCATCTACGAACTGCCCAAGCTCTCGAACGCCAATGGCTTCGTCAAAGGCGTCGTCAACGGCTGGCAGGTCAACGGCATCGTCCGCTACTGGGGCGGCACGCCACTCACCATCACCTCGAACGGCAACCCCGGCACGCTCGGCGGCGGCCCCCGCGCCGACTACATCGGTGGCGAGATCCGCAACCCCAACCCCAGCGAACTCGACTACTTCAACATCTTCGCGTTCGCCCGCCCCGCCGAAGGCTCGCTCGGCAACACCGGCGAAGGCATTCTCCGCGGCTCCGGCATCAACCAGTGGGACGTCTCGATGATCAAGACCACGACGATCTTCGAACGCATCAATGTCCAGCTCCGCTTTGAGACCTTCAACACCTTCAACCAGACGCAGTGGGCCGGGATCAGCACCGGCCTCAGCGTCCCGAACCCCAACACCGTACCGACCGCCGCCACCCGCGGCAACTTCGGCCAAGTCAACTCCACGCGCGATCCCCGCACCATCCAACTCGGGATCAAGGTCTTGTTCTAACCTCAGAACATGGTCCTGATGACTTGTCTGGCCCTGCTCCTTTGGCAGGGCCAGACAACCCCACAGCTTTTCGATTCCGCCGTCCGCGCTCTGCAAGCCAACCGGCTGGCAGAGGCGGAAACGGCCTTTCGTGAAGTCCTCCGCCGCGAACCCGATAACCTTGGCGCGCTCGGAAATCTCGGCGTCCTGTATTCGCGGCAAAACAAACCCACCCTCGCCATCGACACCTATCAACGCGCGCTCCGCCTCGCCCCCGCCGAACCCGGCCTGCTCCTCAACCTCGGCCTCGCCTATCTCAAGCTCGATAACCACGCCGCCGCCAAGCCCCTCTTCGCCCGCCTCTCCTCGCCGCAGGCCCGCGAGCTCCATGCCATCTGCCAACTCCAGACCGGCGAAGTAGCCGCCGCCACCGCGGCCCTCGAACAGCTACCGCCCTCCCCGGCCGTCTACCACTTCCTCTCGCTCGCCTACGCCAAGCAGCAGGATCTCCCCCGCGCCGAAGCCACCCTGGCTAAACTCTACGCCGCCCTGCCGCCCGCGCAGGCGCAGTACCTCGAAGGCCGCGTCTGGTACGACGCCGCCCTCTTTGATAAAGCCCTCGCCGCGTTTGAGAAGTCCGGGAACGCGCTCGAAGTCGGCAAGACCTTGGTCAGCCTCCGCCGTAACCCCGAAGCCGCCGCCGCCCTCCGCCGCGCCCTCGCCGAAAACCCCAACGACGTCGAAGCCCAATACTTCCTCGGTGCCCTCCTCGTCCAGCAAAACGAACCCAAGCCAGCCATCCCACTCCTCACCAGCGTCGCCGAATCCCGCCCCGATCTCTGGGGTACGCACTACTATCTCGGCAAGGCGCAAATGCTCCTCGGCAACGCCAAGGCCGCCCTCCCGCTGCTCGATACCGCCGCCCAGCGCGCCCCCGGCGAAGCCCCCGTCCACTATCAACGCGCCCGAGCCCTGCAGTCGCTCGGCCGCGCAGCCGAAGCCAAGCAGGCCTTCGCTCGCGTCGCCCAACTGCAGCGCCAAGCCAACGCCGAATCCATCGTGATGAAATAACGCTGTGCCCTTCTCCCGTCGCGATCTCCTCGCCCTCTTCTTCCAAGGCGTCGCCTCGCGCGGAGTCAAGCCGCAACCGAAAGGCAAACCCTCGGGCATTCCCTTCCGCAGCCGGTTCACCGACGTTGCCGCCGCCGCCGGCCTCACGGCCCCGGTCATCTACGGTGGCATCGACCGCAAGAACTATCTCCTTGAAACCACCGGCTCCGGGGTCGCCTTCCTCGACTACGATAACGACGGCTGGATCGACATCTTCCTCCCCTCCGGCGCACGCTTCGAAACGAACCCACCGGAAGCCATCAACCGCCTCTACAAAAACAACCGCGACGGCACCTTTACCGACGTCACCTCCAAGTCCGGCCTCGGGCGCCAAGGCTGGGCCTGCGGCGTCACCGTCGCCGACTACAACAACGACGGCTTCGAAGACATCTTCGTCTCCTACTGGGGCCAGAACGTCCTCTACCGTAACAACGGCGACGGCACCTTCACTGACGTGACCAAGGAAGCCGGCCTCATTCTCCCGCAGCGCCAATGGACCACCGGCTGCTGCTTTGTCGACACCAACCGCGACGGCCATCTCGACCTGTTCCTCTCCACCTACGTCGACTTCGATCCCGCCAAGACCCCCAAGCCTGGCGAGAACGCGAGTTGCAACTGGAAAGGCATTCCCGTCAACTGCGGCCCCCGCGGCCTTATCGAAGGCCGCTTCTTTCTCTTCCGCAACAACGGCAAAGGCGTCTTCACCGACGTCACCAAGGAAGCCGGCCTCGGCCAGGCCCGCGGCTACGGCCTCACCGCCATCGCCGCCGACTTCGACAACGACGGCTGGCCCGACCTCTACGCCGCCTGCGACTCCGTCCTCAGCGTCTACTTCCGCAACAAGCACAACGGCACCTTCGAAGAAGAGGGTCTCCCCCGCGGCGTCGCCGTCAACGAAGACGGCATGGAGCAGGCCGGCATGGGCCTCGGCGTCGGCGACTACAACCTCGACGGCCACCTCGACCTCTTCAAAACCCACTTCTCCGACGACACCCATATCCTCTATCGCAACGACGGCCAAGGCAGTTTTGCCGACACGACCAAACCCTCCGGCCTCGGCGTCGAAACGCGCTACGTGGGTTGGGGCGCCGGCATCGTCGACCTCGATAACGACGGCCGCCCGGACCTGTTCGTTGCCAATGGCGCCGTCTATCCCGAGATCGAAGCCAAACTGCCGGCCTATCCCTTCCGCAATCCCCGCATCGTATTCCGGGCGCTTCCCAACGGCACGTTTGAAGAACTGATCGACGAAGCCGGCCCCGGCATCGCCGCCGCCCACAATAGCCGTGGCTGCGCCTTCGGCGACTTCGATAACGATGGCGACCTCGACATCCTGATCATGAACATGAACGAGCCGCCCTCGCTCCTCCGCAACGACGCGAGCCCCACAGCCAACTGGCTGAAGCTGAAGCTCACCGGAACCAAGTCCAACCGCTCGGCCATCGGCGCGCGGGTCACGCTACGTTATGGCGGCCTCGTCCAAGTGCAGGAGGTGATGAGCCAGTCGAGCTATCTCTCCGTCAACGACCGCCGACTGCACTTCGGCCTCGGCGCCGTCAAAGCGGCCGACGTCGAAATCCGCTGGCCCAGCGGAGCACGGCAGAGTTTCCCGAAGGTCGAAGCCAACCATCTGCTCCTGGTCAATGAAACCACCGGGATCACGGCCCGGCTGCGCCCGCCTTTTTAGCGCAGACGCCGCACGCGATGCGCCTCGGAATCGCCGATGTAGACAACGCCCTTCTTGTCCACATAGACGCCGTGCGGCCGCTTCATTTTGCATTCGAGCGGACTGCTCTCCGGGCCATCGCCCGCGGCGCCCGATCCGGCCACGGTGGCAATCATCCCCGTCTTTAAGTCGATCCGGCGAATCGTGTGGCTCTCCGTGTCAGCCAGATAGAGGCCGCCGTCCCGCGACCACGCCACGCCCTTCGGCCCGTTCAGCTTGGCCGTCTTGGCCGGCTCCGGGCCGGGGGCATAGCCCTTTTCGCCGCTGCCGGCCAGGTGCTCCAGCTTGCGGGCGGCCATGTCGATACGAAATACTTTGTTGCCTTCCCGCAGTGCCAGATAGGCGTTGCCCTTGGCATCGAAGTCGATGGCGCGAGGACCCCACAGCGGCGTACCCTGCAGCGGCGCTCCGTCCGGGGTTGGCTTCTTCTCGCCGGTGCCGGCCCAAGTGGCGATGGCGTCGGTCTTCATGTCGACAATTCGGATGCGTTGGTTCTGAATATCGCAGATCAGCAGGTTGCCCGCGGGGTCAAACTGAATGCTGTGGGGCTGATTGAGCAGCGCGGCCGTCGCCGGGCCGCCGTCGCCGCCAAACCCCGCCTGGCCGGTTCCCGCAACGGTCGAAATCACCCCGGTCTTGGCATCGACGCGCCGGACAATATGGTTCTTCATTTCGACAAAGAACATGTGGCTGGCCTTGTCGAAGCGGATCTCGTAGGGTTCATTGAGCGACGCCGCCGTGGCCGGACCGCCGTCGCCGGAGTAGCCGCGCCGCGCGTTGCCCGCCACCGTCGTCAGCTTCCCGGTCTTCAGATCCAGCCGGCGAATCACATGATTATCGATCTCGCAGATGTACAGAGCGCCGTCCGGCCCAATCGTCAGCCCATACGGATTGCTGATCTGATCCGCGGCATAGCCCGGCTGACCATTCCCCGCAATGGTCTCAATCCTCCTTTGCGCCAGGCCAACCATGGCCAAACAAAGGAAAAAGAGCAGAAATCGCCGTCTCATCGTTGACGAGTCTAACATGCGATGGCCTCGGAGACCATACAGCAGAATTGCTCTCCCGAAACAGCGCGACCACCGGCAGGCCCACCGCTGCCGCCAAATGGCTTATTCCGCTGTCGTTGCCAATGTAGCCGCGAGCACCCGCCAGCCACCGGGCCAGGTCCAACAGATCATCGAAGCGCGTAGCCCCATCAAGCGCCTCCTCCGGCCCGGCCGTCCACTCCACCGGCCACGGCAGCGCCGCCGCCAGTTCGCGAAACCGCGCGAGCGGCCAGTTCTTGCGCGGCGATCCAGAGAACGGATGAATCACGATCGCATCGCGCTTGGCCACGGCGCCCACCGGAATCCGCGGCGTCAATCCCTTGGGCGCGCCGGTCTGCACCGCGTAGAAATCGCAGGCGTGCAGGCTGTTGTCCTGCGGGAGCGGCGGGTGAAAGGTAAACGGCAGTTCGCACACCGCCCGCCGGAACTCCTCATGACTGGTTCCGTACCAGGAGATGATCCGGTCAAACTGCGCCAACCGTTCCATCGTCCGCTGCGGCGTCTGAATCCCCACCAGATCCAGACCGGTCGCCGCGATGGAATCCACCCGCTCCGCAAACCGAATCAGCGGCCGATTTACGGAACGAACCCAAACTTCCGTGTACTCCGTCCGCAAGAATTCGAGCGCCGGCAGGCTGACGATGCAATCGCCAATCGCGCCGGGACGAATCAGCAGCGTCTTCAACGGAGGTCGATCGGAATCCGCACGTCCACCGACTTCGGTGGGAAGCACATCGTATCCGAACACGCCTGATACCGCAGCTTGCCCCCCGCCATCGCGAGGCCGCCCGGAGTGCCCGGCCGCGCCTTCAGCGTAACGGCGATCGTGAACGCCCCGGTATAGACATTCAGCGGCTGATCGGAAAACGAGTACTTCTCGTTCTTTCCCGCCGGGTAGTCGACCTTCACCACGTCGAAGCCGCCTTTGTCGATGGTGAGCTTCATGGGAATCAACAGCTCATCGTTCGGCTTGTTCGTATTGCAGTGCAGGCCGTCCTTCAACTGGACGTTCAGTTTGACGACGAACGGTTCGGCCTTCTTCCCGGTGGCAGGCGGGGCCGAAACCGTCAACAACTCGGTCTGCGCGCAGAGCGCGAGTGGCAACAGGAAAGCCAGCTTACTTAGCGGCGCCGAGAAGTTGCTCAATATCTTTAACATAGTCCCCTTTGCTCACCAACCCAATATGCACGGCCGCGATGCGCCCTTCCCGGTCAATCAAAAACGTGCTCGGCAGCGAGTCCACCCCGCCGTACTTCACCGCGGTCTGTTCGTCGCCGATCACCATGCGGTAGTTGATGCCTGTCTTCGCCATGTGCGGCTTCACCACCGCCCAGCCGTCATCGTCCATTGAAACGCCCACGACGGCGAAGCCGCGGTCCCGGTAAGTCTTTTCGAAGTCGATGAACCAGGGAATCTCAATTTTGCAGGGTCCGCACCAGGTGGCCCAAAAGTTGAGCAGCACCACTTTGCCCTTGTAGTCCGCGAGGTTCAACGGCTTCCCGTCGGCATCTTTCAGAGTCACCGGTGGCGCGGTCTTTCGCGTACTCACGGGCTTCACCGCCGCACGCACCGTGTCGGGGCCATTGCCACAGCCGGTCAGAAAGGCCACCAAGGCGGCACTGAGGAAAATAGACCGATACAAAAGAGAACTCCTAGCTTCGATTATATAGATAACGGCCGGCCGCCCAGAGTTGCAACGAACCACTCCCGGCGGCGAGCCAGAAACCGGGGCGCCAGCGTATTCTGGGCCGCGCTTGCAAAAATGGCGGCAGCAGAATCGCAGAACGCCTCGCAAACATATTCGCGCCAGCGGCGCGTCCGGTTATGGCGATCCTCCGGAGATAAAGCTACTTTTCTCCACTCGGCAGACCAACCCGCCTCGCCGCAGGAGCGTTCCTCCGCCACCAACACTTCCCACGAAAGACGGGCCGGATTCCCCAGCCGCCACCAGACAAAGTGGAACAGCTCATGGACCGTAACCCGCTGCAGCTCCCGGCCCCGCAACCGCCGTTCCAAAATCACACGGCGTTCCCGCAGGTAGGCCGCGGCGTCCATCTTCACGCCGCGTACCTCCAAATCGTCCACGAATGCAAAAGTGATCGGCGCCCCCTGCAACGGGGGCAACCGGTTACTCGATAACCAAGGGGCCGAAGACCGGGGTTCCCATGTCGAGTTCGTCATTGAGGTTCACGTACGGATCGCGGCCCAAGCCATAGCGGACGGTCGCCCCGGGCGGCAGCGCGGCCGGGCCGACATGCAACAGCACGGCGTTGCCGTCCATCGGGTCAATCTGCTGATGGAAGACAACCGGCAGCGGTTTGCCCTCGGCGTCACAAATCACGAAGCCGTTCAGGCGCCCGGAGGTCACCAGCTTCCCATTCACCTCGGCGAAGAGGATGCGGACCACCGACCCATCGCGCTTGGCCCCCGCCGGGCGCGGTCCACGCTTGTATGGCTGAAACTTCGCCACGTCGGGATAAAGATCGTGCGTCACCATGTCGGCCATCCGGCGGGCGAGCCGCTTCAGGTCCGGCGTGCTGACGTGGATGCCGTCGTCGAGCGACAGATCCGCGGCCGGCACCATGCCGATGCGCGGGATCCGGCTTTCGAGCTTCCGTTCGGCTTCCTGCACCATGTTCCACTCGTCCGGGTTCGTATAGTTCACATGGCGGCCGATCTGCACGTAGTAGAACGGCAGTTCCGGCTGCGAGAAATCCTGCCGGAAAGCAGCGATCAGCTTCTCCATCTTGGCGGTGTACTCCGGGGCAGCCTTCGGATTGGCGTCCGACTCACCCTGATACCAGAGGATGCCCTTCACGCGTCCGCCAACCGCGATCACCCGGCGCAAGGTGGCGCCATAGAGCGAGTCGCCCTGCTTGT
>LNFE01000238.1 GCA_001464575.1 Acidobacteria bacterium Ga0077553
TGCACACGAACAGATCCAAGTGCCCGTCCCGGTCATAGTCGAACCACATCGCCGAAGTCGAAAACCCCGTCCGGTTGCCCAACCCCGCCGCCGTCGTCACATCCGCAAAGGTCCCCCGCCCTGTGTTCCGCAGCAGCCGGTTCTGCCCCACTCCCGTCACATACAAATCGGGAAACCCGTCGTTATTGAAGTCCGCCACCGCCACGCCTAGGCCATAGAACGGAAAATCCAACCCCGCCGCCTTCGTCACATCCGTGAAGGTCCCGTTCCGGTTGTTCTTGTGCAACTGCAGCGTCGTCCGCCGCTTCGGATGCCCCGGCCAATCCTGCCCGTTCACCAGCAGCACGTCCAGCCACCCGTCGTTGTCATAGTCGAGAAACGCGCACCCCGGTCCCAGCGTCTCCGGCAGGTACCGCGAGCCGAATGCCCCCGTGTGGTGCGTGAAGTTCAGCCCTGCCGCCCGCGTCACATCGACAAGCTGCAGCCGCGGCCCCGGCGCGGCCAGCGCGAACAGCAACTCCCGTCGCGTCATGGCAACGTCACCAGCCCATGCCGGATGGCGTGCATCACCAGATCCGCCGTGTTGTGTACCCCCAACGCGTCCATGATGTTCGCCCGGTGCACCGCAATCGTGTTCGCGCTCAGCCCTAGAATCAGGGCAATCTCCTTGTTCGCCCGCCCGGCCGCGATGTGTTGCAACACCTCCATCTCCCGCGTGCTCAGCGGCCGCTTGCCCATCGGCGCCGCCGCCTGCTGCAGGCGCGGGTCAATCACCGTCTCCCCCGCCGCCACCTGCTTCACCGCGTCCACCAACTCCAAGTCCAGCGCGTTCTTCAGCAGGTACCCCGTCACCCCCGCCTCGCGGCACAGCGTCACATAACTTGGCTCGGAGTGCATGCTCAGCATCAGGATCTTCAATTCCGGCCGCGCCGCGAGCAGCTTCCGCGCCGTCAACGCCCCGTTCTGTAGCGGCAGCGCATAGTCCAGCACCACCACGTCCGGCCGCACCCGCCGCGCCACCTCCTCGGCTTCCAACCCGTCGCTCGCCTCGCCCACCACCTCTACGGCAGCGTCGTCCTCCAGCAACCGGCGAAACCCTCGCCGCACCAACGCATGGTCATCCACCAGCAACACCCGGATCTTAGCCATGCGGAACCTCCAAGGTAATCGTAGTGCCTCCGCTCGTCTCCACGCGCAGCGTCCCACCTAGGATCTCCGCGCGCTCCCGCATTCCCGCCAGCCCCACTCCCGGCGTCGCGTCCGCCGCAATGCCCGGCCCCGCGTCCGCCACGCGGAGCCGCAGCGGCGCACTGTTCAGCTCCACGGCCACCTCCTTCACGCCCGCATGGCGCGCCACGTTGTTCAGCGCCTCCTGCAAAATCCGGAACACATGGATCGCCCGCCCCGCTTCCATCGCCGGCGCTGTCGCGGGTTTCGTGTACCGCACCGCGATGCCCGTTTGCCGCTCAAACACCGGGAGGTACCACTCCACCGCCGGCCCCAGACCTTGCTCTTCCAGGATCACCGGCTGCAGCGCCTGCGACAGCGCCCGCACCTTCTCGAGCGTCTCCTGCACCACCACCTTCGTCTCCTGCAACTCTTCCGTAAAAGCCTCCGGCGCTGACCTTCCGGCGCGGGAAAGCATCGCCCCCACCGCCGTCAGAATCTGCCCGAACTCGTCATGCAAATCTCGCGACACCGTGCGCAGCGTACTCTCCTGCGTCGCAATCAACTGCTGCGCGAGTTCCCGCCGCTGATTCGATAAACTCGCCAGCCGTTCAAAGAGAATCCGGTTCGAACGAATCAGCGCCAAGCTCACCACCAGAACCAGAACCAAGGAAAAGGCCAGGAAGACGTAGGCATTCCGTTCAATCTCGCCGTAGATCCCCGCAATCTGCTCCGCCGCCCGCTGCTCCTCCGCGTTGTTCTGCACGAGCAACCGCGCTGTCAATGAAGTGAGCGCCTGCAGCTGCGGCTCCAACGTCCCGCGGATAAACGCCGTCACCCCCGCCGGCGGCCCCGTCTCCGCCAGCGCCTTCATCTTGTCGATAGTGGTCCAAAGCTGGGCGAACGCTGCCGCCAGGTAAGCCGCCTGCTGCGGGTCCCGCCGCCCGGCCGCCAGCCCCGCCTCCACGCGAATCGCATCGTCCAAATTCTCGCGGATCCGCCCCAACTGCGGGGCCCACGCCGTTAGCGGGTACCCGTCGGTTTGATCGAGCATATCCCGCAGCGCCAGCGCCAGCGAATTCAAGTCACTCTGGATGCGAATCAACTGCAGCGCCGCCTTCCGGTTCTGGTCGACGATCTCCGTCTGCACCTCGCGCATCCGCCGCACGGAGTTCAGTGTGTAGCCGGCGTAGGCCAGGATGATTACCAGCGTCACGACGACCCCGGCCGCCAAGCGTGTAGTCGGGGACCTCATGATTCGTAGGCGGGCATCCACAACATCAGCATGGCGGAAACGATGGTCGGAATGGCAAGCAGAGTCAGCACCAAAGTGTACGACGCCGTCGCGTCAAATACCCGCCCCAGCAGTACCGGGCCCAACCCGCCCGCAATCGCGTAGAACGTCCACGTCAACCCGTACAGCGTCGAAAACGAACCCAGCCCAAAGTACCGCGAGAGCAGATACGGCGTCACGTCCGCCTCGCCGCCTAGCCCCAAGCCAATCAGCAGCGCCGCCGCCAATCCTGCCGCAAACGTATGCGCATAGGCGAGCAACAGAATCCCCGACGCCATCGCGAACAGCAGGAGGCACGAAATCAGCGGCCCCCAGAACCGGTCCAGCAGGTGCCCCGTTAAGAGGCGCCCGCCCAGGCTTGCTCCCCCCAGTGCCGCCGCAATCCACGCCGCCGTTCCCGCCTCCAACCCGCGGTCCGTCAACAGCGCCGCCAAATGCGCAATCGCACCGTTCGCCGCAATGGAGCTCAGAAACAAAGTCGCCACCAGAATCCAGAACGCCCGCTGCCGCAACGCCGTGCCCACGCCACCCGGCCCGCCGGACTGTCGCCGCTCGGCCAGCGGATTCGTCCGCAGAAACCGCGCCGCCAGCGGCAGACTCACCGCCAGCGCCAAGCCTCCCAAGGCGAAGTACGCCGTGCGCCACCCGTACGCCCCAATCAACCCCTGCGCCAGCGGCGGCAACACAATCGAGCCCAACCCCGCCCCGGCCATAATTAGCGCCAAGGCCAACCCCCGCCGCTCCGTAAACCACGATGAGACAGCGCCCGAGAACCCCATTTGCGTCGTACCATTCCCCACCACGCCAATGACGAAGAAAACCGCGTACAGGTGCCAGATCCGCGGAGTCAGAAATCCCAACGAAGCAAACGCCAACCCGAACACAGCGAGGCAAGGAAGCACGACCCGCCGAGGCTCTCCCCGGTCGAGCAACCGTCCGAGAAACGGCGAACTCGCTGCCACGGTCATGGCCGCGATCGCGAACGCTCGCGAGACTTCTTCGCGCCCCCAGCCGAACTCGGCCGTCAGTGGTTTCAGAAACACGCTGAACGTGAACACGAGTAGCGACCCAAAGCTCATCATCACGCCGCAGTGCCCGGCCAGCACGACGCGCCACCCGGCGTATCCCAGCGACGATTCCGGACTACTTACGGACGTAGCCATTCAGCGCCGTCCGCTTCCCGCCTGCGCGATGGGCTTCGTCGGAAAGCGCATGGACGCCCGAGGCATCAATCCACCGGTTATAGAAGTTGAAGAGGGAGCAGACGGTAATCGCATAGTAGATCTGTTCATCGGTCCAGCCCGCGGCGTGCAGCGGGTCCATATCGGCCGCGGTAATCTCCGGCGACCGGCTATTCACTTTATCGACGAAGCGGAAGAGCGCTTTCTCGGCGTCGGTCAAAGCGGAAGTTTCGAAATCCGCGACCACGGCTTGCACGGCCTCTTCGCTTCCCAGGAGTGCTGCCGCGACCGCGGCATGGGACTTCAGTCAAAACGGGCAATGGTTCCGTGCTGAGGTGAAGGCGGCGATCAATTCCCGCAGCCCTGGCGAGAGCGGCGCTTCGCCATGCAGCATCTCGTGAGTGAACTTCGCCAGGTGTTCGGTGGCTTGTGGCTTATAGGCGAACAGGTGCCAGATCTGCGGATATTCGCCGCCGCCCTTGGCCATGGCGGCGATCGCCTGGGCATAGGGGCCGGGCGCTGGATTCGCTTCCACATCGAGAAGAAACATCGGTTCCATAGTCACAAGAGACTATGCTTCTGCCGCTCCGGGGACAATAGTCGAAAAGGATTAGCGGGGCGGGGAAGTTACAATGCGGGTAGGGAACTGATGTCTGCTCCAACCCAGCTGCGAGGCCACGCGCGAATTGACGCGCGCAGTTTGGCAATGCACCGCGCGATCGCCGCCAAGCTCCGCGTTACGCCGGAACTGTTAGCGATTGCGCACGACAACATCCGTCGCTGGTCCGCCACCGCCGGGCGCTCCCAGCCATACTTGGATGCGTGGAAGCAACTCCTTGCCAAACCGTTGGAAGAGTTATTGGAACTCATGGTGCAAGACACCGAACAAATGCGGGCGATGCGGCAGACGGCTCCCTTCGCCGGCGTCCTGACCCCGAAGGAGCGCTGGGCCATCTATGACGCGTTTGCAACTGGAGCATGTGATTCGGGCAGCGGGAACGATCGCTGATGACGATGACATCGTCGTGATTGGCAGCCAGGCGATCCTGGGACAGTTTCCCCATGCCCCCGAGGAATTCCTCGTCTCCCAGGAGGCCGACGTCTATCCGCGAAACTTCCCGGAACGCTCCGATCTGATTGACGGCACGATCGGCGAGGCCTCCCCCTTTGAACTGGCCTATGGCTACTATGCCCATGGTGTCGGGCCGGAGACCGCCATCCTGCCGGCCGGTTGGCAGTCTCGGCTGATTCCCATATCCGGTCCCAATACTCGATCTATTCGTGGCTGGTGTCTCGAAGTACACGATCTCGCTTTGGCCAAGCTGGTCGCGGGCCGCGAGAAGGACCTCGACTATGTAGCGGCTCTACGACGCCACGGAATGGTTCAAGAAGAAGTATTGAGGGAACGATTGGCGCTCACGGAACTCGACCCCTCCGTCCGCGCTTTAATCTCCGCTCGCCTTACGAAATAGGTTCCCAGCAACGCAAGTGACAAAAAGAAGCCGCCAATGAATACACCTAGTCCGATCCTCCCCTTGGCCTGCCATAGCCAAAAGCCTACCCAGCAGGTCACGATCCCGACGATGTTAGCCAGGAACCCCAACCCCTGTGCCTTCACCCAATTTGACAAAACGGCCACCAGCCCCACCCACGCCGTCAGCGCCAGCCAGTCACGCCAACCCGCGGCCTCAGGCGCCAACCAGCAAACCAACGCCGCGAACGCCGGAACTGCTATCCACCTTCCTGGCCTTCGCAAAACCATCTGCCAAAGATAACATCCGAATCATGCGGATTTACTCGGGAATGAAGTGAGAAACTGGGAAGTAGGCGCTGCCGCTATCACTAACCTAAAGGAGTTTTCCGTGACGATCACTGGCAAGCTATCAGGAAAGCCGATTCATATCCCCGAAGTGAACTCGATGCCAATGCCGGCGCTTGCCCCTCCCGGCGTCATTGTCAACGGCCTGGCGGCGGACGGCTTCGGGCCTATCGGCTCCTCGCGGGGGTATCCCGACGCCCGTAGCTATCGGCGGAAGTTTGGATTGGTGGTTCCTGCCACCAACACGAGTACGGAATACGAATTGTGGAGCATCATTGGTCGGAACCAGGGCCCGCAAGCCGTCGGAGGCGTCGGGCTTCACACCGTTGGCGTAATCACCCCCAGACCGATCCTGGAGAACGAAGCTGATCTTGTGGACTATAAGGATCAGTTCCTGGGTGGTCTCCAGTCGGCTGTCGATACCGCCCTTTTAGCTGAACCAGAGTACATGATCATGGGGATGAGTCTCGAACACATTCTCAAGGGTATCGACGAGGTTCGGGCGCCAATGGCGAGAATGGAAGCGCGCTCCGGCTTGGCCTGGGCCACGTGGCACGACGCCATCCACGCGGCACTCAGCAGGTACGGAGCGCGTCGAATTGGCTTGTTGACTCCATTCGATAAGACAGGGAACGAATTCGCATCTCGCATGTTTCAGGACCTTGGCTATGACGTAGTCGCCACCGTAGGCTTCTCTTGCGCCAATGCACTTCACATTGCTCACATTCCGGACTGGGCCAAGGAGCGAGCCATCCTGGAACTGCTGGCAACGGAAGCCAATCGGATCGACGCCGTGGTGCAGTGCGGAACAAACATGAGCTTGGTTGATGTGGCCGAGCGAGTGGAGCCGCTGATTGATGTCCCGGTGCTAGGCATCAATGCGACCACGTTTTGGTATGCCTTGCGGGAGAACGGATTCGAAGCGCCACTCGGGCGCGCAGGCCGGCTGTTTCGCGAATTCTGATCGCGCTGGTTAGTCGGTTACCCACACACCGGGGGGCAGCAGTTCCAGGCGGCCAATCCACGTGGGTCAAAA